>JAYVIV010000034.1:0-88839 GCA_043769985.1 Arcicella sp. | reverse complement strand
ATAAACCAAATACAACCAAATGGCAGCAGTAGCAACCGAAACAACCATTGCTCAGAGATTAGAGTCTCTTTTGAAACTTCAAAATATAGATTCAGCCTTAGATAATATTAAAAAAATGCGTGGCGATTTGCCCGAAGAAGTACGTGATTTGGAGGATGAAGTGGCAGGAATCGAAACTCGTATTGGCAAATTCAACCGTGAAATTGCTGTTTTGGATGAAGAAATTTCAAAGAACCGTAACGCCAAAAAGGATGCTGAAAAGTTGGTAAATAAATACAAAGACCAACAAATGAATGTTCGCAATAACCGTGAATATGATGCAATCTCAAAGGAAATTGAATTGCAACAATTGGAAGGTGAATTGGCAGACAAGCGTGTTCGTGAGTTTGAATTCAAGATTTTAAACAAAAAAGATGAAGTTTCATCAACCGAAACTCGTTTAAATCTTCGCAAGAAAGATCTTGACGCAAAGAAAAAAGAATTAGATGTTTTGATTTCTGAAAGTGAAGAAGACGAAGTAAAATTGAACAAAGACCGTGACAAGGCAACTAAGCACGTGGATGAGCGTTTGTTGCGTCCTTATGATAAATTGCGTGGCAATTATCCAAACGGGTTGGCAGTTGTTATGGTGAAACGTGGTGCTTGTGGTGGATGTTTCAGTGCAGTGCCTCCACAACGTCAGGCAGATATTAAAGACAAAAAAAGAATCATTGTTTGCGAACACTGCGGACGTATTTTAGCCGATGTTGAAGATGTGATTATAGTTGAGAAAGTGAAGAAATAATTTCTCAATTAAGTATAAAAAAAGCCCGTAGCATCAAGTTACGGGCTTTTCTGTTTGAAAAGTTGTACATCAAGATTAGACAACGGATGAAACAGATTTTACAGGATTTACACAGATTTTTTTTACTTTTATCCGTGTAAATCTCGTAACATCCGCTCAATCTGTGGTCTAATTTTACCCAATTTTCATCCGAAAACTTACTTCCAAGTCTTCTATAATCTCAAAACCAAGTCCCTTATAAAATTGAATAGCTCGTTGATTCACTTGCAAGACTTCCAAGACAATTTTTGGGTTATTTTTAAGTAAATCTTCCATGATAATTTTGCCAATTCCTTTGCCTTGAAATTTTTGTAATATCATCAAATTTGCCAGAAAAATATGGTCGATAAAAGGTTCAATTTCCAGATAGCCAATTGTCTCATTTTGTGTCTCAATTACTTGGAAATGCTCTTTTTTGAATTCTTTTTTATGAAAATTTTTCTGTGCTTTTTCATTCCAACCCCACAGCATTTCGAGGTATTCACGCAAGGCATTTTTCTTGATGATAAAGGTTAAATCGAGGTCTTCATCAGTTGCTTTTCGGATATTGAAAATCATGATAACTTCACTTCTTTTCCTGTCTTAGCTGCCTTAAAAACTGCCGCCATGATTTTCATGTCTTTTAGTCCCTCTTCACCAGGCGTTCTCATAGGGCGATTGTTGATAATATCTCCGCAGATTCCATCCAGCATCAATGTTTGGTGATGAACAATCGGGAATTTCATTTCTCCTTTGGAAGTTTTGCCTTTCAAAGGTCCATAATCAAAGGCAGGGGACATTTCTAAATTTCCATTTTCATAACCCACATATAAGCGTTGCAAACCTGAATTATAAGTCGTTGTATGATTTGAGATTGCTCCACTCGGAAATTTCATTTGCCAAAACATCGTTTCCTCAATTCCTTCTACATAAATATCAGGACGGGTTTTCACGGCTTGGGCGGTAACTGAAATTGGTTCTTCGCCTGTGGCATATCGGGCGGCATTGAGGGCATAAATCCCAACATCTAACATTGGTCCGCCACCCGAAAGTTTTGGAATCATCCGCCATGCCTTTTTATCTCTCAACGGAAACCCAAAACTTGATTCAACGAAGGTCACTTTTCCAAAATCTTTATCCTTTGCCAATCTCATTACCTCATTGTTAAATGGCTCATAATGAAGACGATAGCCGATAGAAAATGTTACTTTTGCCGCCTTGCAAGCCGCAATCATTTCTTCGGATTCCTTCACAGAAATTGCCATTGGTTTCTCACAAATCACGTGTTTCCCCGCCTTCGCAGCTCGCAGAACAAATTCATGATGTAAGCCATTTGGCAAAACAACATACACCACATCAATGTCTGGATTCTTGGCTATTTCGTCAAAATTTTGATAATTATAAATATTTTTCTCTGCAATATTATACTTCTTTTTCCAGATTTCTGCTTTTGATGGTGTACCCGTGACAATACCTACCAAACGACAAAATTCAGTGTTTGCAAAGGCTGGAGCAAGATTATTAGTGGCATAACTACCCAAACCAACAAGTGCAACGCCCAATTTTTTCTCAGGTTTTACTGAAAGGTTGGCTTTGGAAATGAAGGGCAAAGCAACCGAACTTGCCACAAAGGTTTTTAAGAAATCACGACGATTATTTTTCATGTTTTTGGGGGTTATTTACCGCAAGGACGGGAAGACGCAAGAAGTTATTTTACTTTGCGTAACAGCGTATTTGCGGTTTTTAATATTTCTGTTCGTAAATTTTGCGTCATTCCGTCTTTGCGGTTCAATTACCTACAACTCCTTCCGAGCCATATAATTTTCTAATCCAGACATTGACGTTGTTCTTACTTTTTGATGTAAAAAGCCAGTCCACCCTAACAATTTACCCGTTATTCCTAAAGATTGTGAAGCCCAACGGTGAAAGTTGAAGCTGTCTCGGTGAGTAAATATTTTACCCTCTTTGAAAGTAAAATTGGCATCAATGATATTATGAACTTTATTGCCCGTTGATGAAAACGTGTACCACGCCTCCCACGAAGCTCTTCCAGTAGAATCATTAGCTTGAACGTTTGAAAATTCTATCCTCAAATCAGTACCCCTCTCAATCAACATCTCCCACATTGCCCCAATTTGTTTACTCCCTTTCAAATCAAATGCCTCATCTTTAAATTTGGCTTCTGGGTGATAACATTCTGCCATTGTATGATAATCTTTCTGGGCAAAGGCTTTATAAAATTTGTTAATTAATTGTTCATTTACGTTCATAATTGTCATTGATTATTTAAAGTATCTGCATAAATTTACGTAGAACATAATTTCTATCAAAACGATTAGAATCAAATCAACAAAATGAAAATATTCTCTTTTTTACTCGCCATTTCCTTCTTTAGTTTTCTAAAATCCGACAGACCAGCCTATTTATTGTACGATAAGGATTTAAAAGTTACTTCCTACGAAAATATGCTCAAAGAAATATCTCAAGCAGACATCGTCTTCTTTGGCGAATTACACGATAATTCTTTAAATCATTGGCTTGAATTGCAGGTTACCAAAGATTTATTTCAGGAGAAAAAAGACAAATTAATTTTGGGTGCAGAGATGTTTGAATCTGATAATCAAACGGTTATGGACGAATATATGAAATCTTTAATAACGGCAAAACAGTTTGAAACTGAAGCAAAAATTTGGCAAAATTATCAGACTGATTATAAGCCTTTATTGGATTTTGCCCAACAAAATAAGCTCAAATTCATTGCCACAAATATTCCCAGAAGATACGCCAGCATGGTTTCAAAAGGGGGGTTGGAGGCTCTAAATCAGCTTTCAGACGATGCCAAAAAAAATATCGCAACATTACCGATTGATGTAGATTTAACTTTACCTGCCTACGCTGAAATGATGAAAATGGGCGGTATGCACGGAAGCGGGGGCATGAGTATGTCCGCAGAAAATATCACCAAAGCCCAAATCATTAAAGATGCTACGATGGCGAGTTTTATCATGAAAAATTATGAAACTGGACGGACGTTCTTGCATTACAACGGAAGCTATCATTCCAATAATTTTGAAGGAATCGTTTGGCATTTAAAGAAGAAAAATCCTAAGTTGAAAATTGTGACCATAAATACAATTCAAGCCCAAAATATTACGCAACCTTCTGAAAAAGAGAAGAATACAGCCAATTTCATCTTTGTAATTCCAGATGATATGACGAAAAGCTATTAATCATGAACATCACATTCACCACCCTAAAAACCGACCAAGAAATCCAGCAATTATTGGATTTACAACAATTAAATCTGACGAAGAATATCTCAGAAGACGTTGCTAACGACCAAGGATTTGTGACCGTTGTCCATAATTTTGATTTGCTTTCACGCATGAATCAATCCGTACCTCAAATTATCGCCAAAGACGGGGATGAAGTGGTTGGTTATGCGTTAGTGATGCCCGAAAGTTTTAGGTTCGACATTCCAGTTTTGACGGCAATGTTCATGATGTTAGATGAGTTGGAATACAAAGGGAGATTAATCAAAAATACTAATTATTACGCCATGGGGCAGATTTGCGTGGCAGAAGGCTATCGTGGTCAAGGTATTTTTGATGGACTCTATGCCAAACATAAAACTGAATTATCAGACCGTTTTGAGCTTTGTGTTACTGAAATTGCCAAACGAAATCTGCGTTCATTGGCGGCTCATAAACGAGTAGGTTTTGAGATAATCCATGAGTATTTTGATGTAAACTATCCTGAACTTTGGGAAGTGGTGGCATGGGATTTTAAGTAAGGTTTTAAATTATATGCTCACATCGAAAAACAACCGTTACCCACCAAAAACCAAATATTCACCACAGATTTAATTAGTATTTCAAAAAAGTATTTACATTTGACCCAAATAAACCAGTGGTAAGTAGGTGTTCGTATTTCGATGTTCGATATTCGCAAAATAACTAACTGATAATGAAATGCTTAACTCAAATACAAACGCTGTTTATTTTGTAAGCATTACTTAGTAATATCATTAATCATTAAATCAATTTAAAATTTAATCAAAACTATGTCAAAAGGACTCATTATTGGATTAGTTATCGCAGCCTTAGTTGTATTCTGGGGTATTGGTGTTAGAAATGGTATGGCAACTGGAAATCAAGATGTTGCGGCTTCTTGGGCTAAGGTTGAAACGGCTTATCAACGTCGTGCGGATTTGATTCCGAACTTAGTAAAAACCGTTCAAGGAGTGGCTAATTTTGAGAAAGGAACGCTTACAGACGTTATCAATGCTCGTGCGAGTGCCACGCAAATCAAGTTGGATGCTACTGATTTATCGCCAGAAAATATACAAAAATATCAGGCAGCACAAAGTCAATTAAGTGGTTCATTATCACGTTTGATGGCAGTTGCTGAGAATTATCCACAATTAAAAGCAACTCAAAATTTCTCGGAATTACAGTCGCAATTAGAAGGAACTGAAAATCGTATTAAAGAAGAGAGAGATCGTTTCAATGATACCGTAAAAGGATTTAACAACAAGATTGTAACTTTCCCTAACAGTTTGATTGCCAGTTTCTCAGGTTTCACTACGAAAGGATATTTCCAAGCTGATGCAGGTGCATCAAAAGCTCCAACGGTTGATTTTGGTGGTGCGAAGTAAATAATACAAAGAAGCCCCCTAATCCCCGAAGGGGGAATTGTTCGGCGAAATAATCGTAGAATAAATTCCCCCTTCGGGAGTTAGGGGGCAATTTCTCCTAAAAATTATGCCCCTAAATTTTTTTTCTGATTCTCAAAAAGCTGATATTGTTAAGGCAATTCAAGCGGCTGAACGCAATAGTTCGGGTGAAATTCGTGTGCATATTGAAAAAGTATGTACTACCGAAAACGTCCTCGACCGTGCCTCCGAAGTGTTCGTAAATATTGGAATGAATAATACCGCCCAATTGAACGGCGTGTTGTTTTATTTATCAGTTGACGACCACAAATTTGCTGTTTTGGGCGATAAAGGCATTGATAAAGTTGTTCCCGCAGATTTCTGGGAATCAACCAAAACATTACTCAAAACACACTTTTCACAAGGACTTTTTGCCGAAGGTTTAGTCAAAGGCATTCACTCGGCAGGCGAACAATTAAAACATTTCTTTCCGTATCAATCAGACGATTCAAACGAATTACCTGACGATATTTCATTTGGGTAAATTACTGTAGCACGAAATAGCATTTCGTGAAGCTCCCGTAAATTGGACTCCGACACGGGAGCAAACGTTGCCCGTACAACCCCGTGATACATTTTCAAGCAACTCAATTTCATGTCCAGAAAATTAATTATATATTTCTTTTCCACTGCATTTTACTTACTGACGGCTGCCCACTCATTCGCACAGGAAATTCCAGCAAAGCCAAATCCTCCAAGATTAGTCAATGATTTTGTGATGAAATTATCTCCCACAGAATTACAGTCTTTGGAGCAAAAACTTCGTGGATATGCCGACAGTACTTCCACGCAAATCACGGTTGTTATCGTTAAAACTACGGGAGATTCTGACCCTTATGATTATGCCATAAAATTGGCAAAAGATTGGGGCGTTGGACAAAAAGATAAAAATAACGGCTTGGTGCTTTTGTGGGCAACCGAAACCCGAAAACTCAGAATTGTGACGGGACGAGGCATGGAAGCAACCGTTACTGATGCTGTTTCCAATCGGATAATTAACACCATTTTGAAGCCCTATTTCCAAGCAGGGCAGTTTTATCAAGGGTTAGACGAAGCCACTTCCGAAATTATGCGACGTGCTTCGGGTGAATTTGATGCAGAACCAAAGGACGAAGATGGCTCAGTTATTCCATTCTTGATTATTATTTTAGTAGTCATTATTGTCCTTTTCATCATTGGCAGAAACAGCAAAGGAGGCGGTCGAAACGGCGGACGTGGCTTCATGGGCGGAGGCGGTTGGGGTGGTCCAATCATCTTCTCATCAGGCGGTTCTGGTGGTTGGGGCGGTGGAAACTCTGGCAGTGGTGGCGGAGGTGGTTTCGACTTCGGCGGTTTTGGTGGTGGAGATTTTGGTGGTGGTGGTGCTGGGGGCGATTATTGAGAAATAATTTGTAATTTAGTAAATAAAAAAACGATTATGTCAGTATTTGAAAACATACAAAGCAATGTCTTGAAGATTGAAATGCCTCGTTCAGTAATGAATGATGAGGAATTCTTTGAGTTTTGTTCACTCAATAAAGATTGGCAAGTAGAACGTTCAAAAGATGGTCAAATTTTAATTATGCCCCCTACCTTAATAGAAACCAGTTTCAAAAATAATGAACTCGCACGCCAGTTAGGTAATTGGAATTTTGAAAAGAAATTAGGACGAGTATCTGAATCAAATGGTGGATATATTTTACCTGACACGTCCATGAAAGCCCCCGATGCCGCTTGGATTTCGCACGAACGTTTTAATAATCGTTATAATGCTGACAAAAAGACTTTCCCTTATGTTTGTCCAGAATTTATTGTTGAATTAATGTCGGATAGCGATTCTGTGAAAGCTTCTACTTTACGGATGGAGGCTTGGATGGAAAATGGTTGTTTGATGGCATGGTTGATTAATCCTAAAACGGAAAAAGTGTATGTCTATCGCACAGAAGGACTTGTGCATATCATCGAAGGATTTGATAAAAAAGTGTCAGGAGAGGATATTTTGGTTGATTTTGAATTGATTTTGAGTTTTTTGAAGTAAGAAGTTAGTCGCTTGCTTCGCCCACAATGAAATTGGAGTAACCATTATTAATAGGCTTTCAGCCTAATATAAACATAGACAAGATACCTAAAAATAGTCGTTACTCGCCAGAGGCGAGCGACTAATTGAATATTTAACCGACAATTAATTTCTTAAAAATAAATATCTATGGGCAAGAGAAATTATATACCTAATAAAAAAGTAAATCCCATTGTTCAAGCAAGAAAATTAGACAAATTAGGGCAAGATGTTGATAAACATGGAAAGGTTTTGGATATGGTTATCAAGTCTTATGATAGCCATGTAGAGCATTTATCTAATTTCGCTCAACATGACATGAAAAATGCCATCCAAAGTATGGATAGCGTTTTATATACAACTGATTTTGAGGTAATTACAGAAGAAGAGTGGATATCTTTGAAAACTTGTTTGAAAAATATTAGAGATACATTTGAAAATTTCTCAAAACTTGCACCTCACTCGAAGACAAAGACTTTTACTATTGATAAGTTAATAATTGCACTCGAAATACTGACTAAATACGAGCTTTCTGGCGATGGTATTATTGCAACATTCAATTATCCTAAACAATCTGGAATTGAAATGTATTTGCCTTTTCAAAGTATTTTACAAATGCTTCATAATATCATAATTAATGCCATGAAGTCATTGGAAAGCAAAGATACGAGGCAAATAGAACTAAATGCAATTGTCGATGAAAACCAATGTTTGATTGAAATTTTTGATTCAGGGACAGAAATTACGGAAGATATTGTTGATAAAATTTTTGATTATGGATATACACAAACTGGCGGAACTGGCATTGGTTTGTATCATGCAAAATATGTTTGTGAAAAAATAAATGGGACTATCCTTGTTTATTTAAACCCTTCTCCTATTTTTACTAAAAAATTTTCAATTACAATTCCCATAAAATTACTTACCAACGAACAATGACAAGGAATATATTAATTATAGATGATGTTAAGGAACAAGCAAGAGGATTAACAAAAGCCTTAAAATCTAAAATTCCAGAAGCTGAAATTTCATGTGTCCATGAAGAAAATGAAATATTTGATGCAGTGGAAAATAGATTTTATAATCTTGCTTTGGTAGATTTAAGAATGGACAATTATAATTTTGATGGAATAAAAGTTATACAAAGAATTATTGAAGTGAATCCATTTGCTAAAATAATAATCATGTCTGCATTTTCAAGTGAATATTTTTTCAAGTTAAAAGATATTCTTTTAAGTGGTAAAATCTTGGACGTTTCAGACAAAGAAAGTTTTGAAACTTGGATTCCGAAATTGGCAATTAAGATAAATGCTTATTATCATGAATATGAAGAAAATCCTTCGGAGATAAATTCAGCACTTCTTCAATTTTATGCTGATGCAAAAAATGAAGAAGATACTTTTAAAAAAGGCAAGAAGTTTGAAAATTTTGTAAGTCTTCTCTTTGGGAGTTTTGGATATAAAGAAATCAGGAATAGAATAATTGATAAATCTTTAAATGAAGTTGATTTAATTGTTAGAAATGAAATTGACGACAAATTTCTTAATAAGTTTGGTAAATATTTATTAATTGAATGCAAAAACAAACCAAACGATGCTGTGTCAAAAAATGATTTTATTGTATTTGCAAACAAATTAGAAAACACAAATGGGTTGGCAGAGTTGGGAATTCTTATAACATCTGGATATATTTCGTGGAACACATATATTCAAGCCGTTCGAACATCTAACAGCAAGCAAAAGGTCTTGTTTCTATCTAACCCTCAAATAGAAAGAATTATTAGTTCCGATGATAAAAAAGAAACTTTTAAAAAGATTATTGATGAACAAGTAAAAGATAACTAATACATTTTCTATCGTCAGATTGTATTTGTTCTGACGATAGAAAATACTCCCCCTCAAAACCACTCCGCCTCCATCTCCACCGTCACATTATCCTCACTCAAAAGCCGCTTCATCAAAGAATCAATTTTCACTAATTCATATTCATAAAAATACCGAAGCGTAAAGATTTTGCCTTGATAAAAGTCGAAATCATCGCCCGTTGCTCCTGCCTGTAAAGCCTCTTCTGCCTTGATGGCTTGCACCAACCATTGCCAGGCAATCGTTATAATTCCGAAGAGTTCTAAATATAAAGTGGCATCCGATAAAAATATTTCTAAATCCTTGCTCGCCAAACTCAAAAGGTGTTTGGTAACGGTGTCTGTTTTGCCTAAATATGTTTGTATTTTTTGAGCAAAAGGCTTTAAGCGGTCAATTGAGCTTGCTTTTTCAATTGTTTTCAAGATTTCAGCCACTAATAATTGCAATGATTTTCCGTTTTTGATAATGATTTTTCTACCCAATAAATCCAAGCCATGAATCCCCGTTGTGCCTTCGTGGATGGGATGAATTCTGGCTTCTCGGTAAAATTGTTCTACTGGAAAATCAGTAGTATAACCCGCACCTCCCAAAATCTGAACGGCGGCGGAGGTCGTCAAACAACACATTTCCGAAGGGTAAGTTTTGGCAATGGGCGTGAGTAAATCTAACAACAAATGGTAATGTTCTCGCTCTTCGCCTTCCGTTACCGAAGCCAAGTCTGCATACATCGAACATTGGGTCAAAAGGGACAAAGAACCCTCTACAACGGCTTTTTGGAACAATAACATTCGCTTTACATCGGCATGACGGATAATTTGAACTTGGGGTTTGGTAATATCTTTATCCGAAATCAATCGCCCTTGCGGACGCTCCTTTGCGTATTCGAGTGAGGCATAATAAGCTGCTGTTCCTATGGCGGTGGCATTCATACCTACACCAATCCGAGCCTCATTCATCATCTGGAACATATACGTCAAACCCTTGTGCGGCTCACCCAACAAATACCCAAAAGTATTATCATTCGAGCCAACCATCAAATGGGCAATCGGTGCTCCTTTGTAACCCATTTTGTGATAAACGCCAGCAGTTATTACGTCGTTGTTTTCGAGTTGTGAGTTGTGATTGGTGAGTTGTGAATTCTGAGCCGTCTCATTTTTTCCTCCACTCCTCCCGTCTCCTTCCTCCTTAATTCGTTTTTGAGGGACTACGAAAAGGGAAATTCCTTTTGCTCCTGATGGTCCGCCTTTAATTTTGGCGAGCATCAAATGGATTACGTTATCGCAACCGTCATGATCGCCCGCTGAAATGTATATTTTTTGTCCTTTTATTTTATAGACTCCTTCATTTTCAGTCGGTTCTGCGGTGGTGGTGATGTCCGAAAGCGAACTTCCTGCATCGGGTTCGGTGAGTGCCATTGTGCCTTGCCACTCGCCAGTGTACATCTTGGGCGTAAAGGTTTCCTTCAATTCCTGAGAACCAAAACTACGAATCAGATTTGCCGCCCCCGAAGTCAAAAATGGAAAAACTGAAGAAGAATAATTAGCAGCCTGAAAAATAAAAGCCGCCGAACTTAGTACGGTTGATGGAATTTGCTGACCGCCTTCATCGTAACTGAATCCCGCATTTATCCAGCCATCTTCCCCAAATTTTTTCAAAATCGGAAACATTCCTTCATGGATTTTGATTCTGCCATCCACCAATTGGGGTTCTTTTCTATCCATCTCCGTTAAGAGTGGTTTCAAGAGTTTCTCCGAGATTTGTTCAGCCGAATCCAAGACCATATCAAACGTCTCACGGGCGTGGTCTTGGTAGTATGAGTATTGTGTAAGTGATTCAGCATCAAATACTTCGTATAATAAAAATTGGAGGTTTCTTTTTGAATAAAATTGAGTTGCCATGAAGTTGTATTTTAATCGTATTGGTTAATAATATAAAGCATAACACCGAGTAATTCAGCGATGTTTTCATTGGTTGAATAATATCTTACTTCATCAATAAAAAGCGTGTGTCCTTCTAATTTCAAAAAAGACCAAACCTCTGCATTGGTTACGCATCCGTAAATAATTGGTGTTGGGAAGCCTTCACCATCATTAAACTTACGAGCTGCAATCATTTCTGCACCTGCTTGTGCATAGCCTTCTTCAACGGTTCTATTCTTGGCTTCGACAATACAAAAAACAGGAGCTTTAATTTCTATACTCTTTGCAACATGACTCATCAAATAATCACAAAAACCGTTTAGTCCTGTCTGAATATCAACATCAAAAGAATAGCCTGAAAAGAAATTGAAATGTTTATTTTTCCTTCTCAGTTCTTTTAAAATGGGCGTTATGATTAATTCTGATTTAGCTTTTTCACTAAACGAAGAGGGAATATCCAACGCTTCTTCCAAATCATTTTTTAGATAATCGGAGGGTTCGATGGGGATTATATTTTGGAATAATTTGGCGTAATCATCATTTACCCCAAATTGATTCTTCAATTGTCTCAATGATTTAAAATCGCTGTATGCCATGATTTTTTGTGATTTATGTGTAATTTTCGAATGGGTAAATTAATTTACGACAATGCAAAGATAAATTTTATGAAAAGAGCAACAAATCAACCAATTGTTTGGTTTGGTCACCCATAAAATAGGAATGTTAAGCAAGCCCTCATTAAAATCCAAATTCTTTGTTGAATTGTTGTCCAATTATTTTGTTTCTAACCGATACCCTCTCAAAAACTCCTCAATTCCCATGCGTTTTTTACCCTCCAACTGCAAATTTTCAATTGCCAAAATACCATCAGCACATTGAAAATGAAGGTATTTTTTGCCATCGGTTGTGTATGAACCGGTTGTTGTCTGTGTCTCCACAGACAACGGTAATTCGGATTCTAATGCAGTTGTCTGTGCAGACACAGACAACAACGGGTCTTCCGCTTTCAACATCTTCGCCTCATAAATCCGACAAGTTTTATCATTCAACATCGTCCAAGCCACAGGATAAGGAGAAAGTCCACGGATAAAATCATGGACTTTTTTCACAGGTTGATTCCAATCAATCTGACAAGTTTCCTTAAAAATTTTCGGAGCGTGATGGATTTCTCCCTTTTCGTCTTGTGGTTCTTGCGGATAATTGCCTGATTCAATGGCTTTTACAGTTTTCAAAACTAATCCCGACCCTTTGTGCATCAGACGATTATAAACATCACCGACATTATCCGTGAGTGAAATGGGTTCTTTTTCTTGAAAAATTATTGAACCTGTATCAATTTCTTGTTTTAAAAAAAAAGTCGTAACACCCGTTTCCGTCTCCCCATTCATAATTGCCCAATTGATAGGAGCCGCCCCACGATATTGAGGAAGTAATGAACCATGAAGATTAAATGTCCCTAATCGGGGCATCATCCAAACCACTTCTGGCAACATTCTGAAAGCTACAACAATCTGTAAATCAGCTTGATAACTTCGTAATTCTTCCAAAAATTCAGGGTTCTTCAATTTCTCAGGTTGCAGGATTGGAATGGTTGGAGCGTTCTCTAAAAGATATTCCTTCACGGGCGACATACCCAATTTTTGCCCACGACCCACTGGTTTGTCAGGGGCAGTAATCACCGCTACGACATTGTATTTATTTTCTACTAAAATCCGTAAACTCTCCACCGCAAAATCGGGAGTTCCCATGAATATTATTCTCATATTACACTTTGTAATACGGACAGCCTTGTCCGTAGTTGATATAGATCGGACAAGGCTGTCCGTGTTACACATTCCTAAAAAAACACTTTGAAATCCTTAAAGTTTTCGTAAATTTGTTATTCTAATTATTACAGCAAATGCAAGTAAAACAAAAACATGAAATTATTACATAAACAGATGTTTCTGCAAAGGTCATAAAAAATCTTGTAGAACGGTCTTAGACCGTTCTTTTTGTTTGTAAATGAGTTAGGTAAAATTAGAAAAACATTTGCTGGCACATTGTCAGTATTTTTTTTTCTCTTAATCAATTAAGAAAAACCTTAAAGCAATAATAATATGGCAAAGTTCCAGTATTACACACAGGAAAAGTTTGATGAATTAAAGGCTGAATTACAGCATCTTAAAACTCAGGGACGTGCAGATATGTCGGCACAGATTGCGGAGGCACGTGACAAGGGCGATTTGAGCGAAAATGCTGAATACGATGCTGCCAAAGATGCACAAGGTCTATTGGAACTAAAGATTATGAAGCTCAATGAAGTTGTGGCAAACGCTCGTGTGATTGACGAAACCAACGTTGATAATTCAATCGTCTCAATTTTGTCGAAAGTGAAGATAAAACACACAAAAAATGGTATTGAGAAGGTTTATACCATTGTTTCGGAGGAAGAGGCAGATTTAGCGGCGGGTAAAATTTCTAATTCTTCGCCTTATGGAAAAGGATTGTTTGGAAAAAAAGTGGGTGATATTGCCCAAATTCAAGCTCCTGCGGGTGTGATGGAATTTGAAATTATGGAAATTACGAGATAGTTCAATTGTTGAAGTGTCAGTTGTGGAACGGGCGGCGTTCCGCTTGTTGAAAAACTTGTAAAGGAAGCCCTTTTACAAGTTTTTTTATTGCCCTGTTTTTTGTAGATTTGAGTAAAATTGGGATGAAAATTGCTTCAACAATTCAATAATTCACCCCTCAACAATTAAGAATAATGTCAGCATTACCAAAATTATCGTATTATTCTCCCGAAGAATATCTACAAATGGAACGAGAAGCCGATTATAAAAGCGAGTATTTTCAAGGAGAAATATTTGCTATGGCAGGAGCTTCTGAAAATCATAGTATGATTTCAAGAAGAGTTTCAGGTTCATTATTTAACCATTTGAGTGGCAAAAAGTGTACCCATTATTCGGCAGATATGAAACTTCATATCCCCGCCAATACACTTTATACTTACCCAGATTTAATGGTAGTTTGTGGTGATAAGAAGTTTTTGGACGGTGAAAAAGATGTAATTATGAATCCCGTTGTAATTATCGAAATCCTGTCAAAAAGTACGGAGGCTTATGATAGAGGAGAAAAATTTGCCCTTTATAGAAGTATTCCAAGTCTTCGAGAATATGTGTTGATAAGTTCAACCAGTATTCGTGCGGAAGTAATGCGAAAAGAAAGTGATTTAGGATTATGGTTTTTAGCTTCCGAAGCGGATACCTTGGAAGGTTCTATTCAAATAAAAAATATCGAATTAGAACTCTCATTATCAGATATTTATGAGGAGACGGAGGGAATAATTAATGTTGAACTACCAGTTTAGGAAATAATTTGAAACAATATTTTTCGTTAAAAGTGCATACAAACGTATGTGCTTTTTTATTTTTGAGAACTTAATTTTGCCACGAAGGCTCTAAGACTCAGAGGTTTTTCTTTACAATACTTAGAGACTTCGTGCCTTCGTGGCAAATATCTCAAATCCAAAACCATGAAAAAAATCCTTATCATCTTTGTTTCACTCATCGCTCTTTTTGCTGGCGTTTTGTTCGCTATTCCTCTCTTTTTCAAGGATGAAATTCAAGCGAAAGTTAATCAGGAAATTCAAAAAAAGATTAACGCCACGGTCTATTACAAAGATTTTGATTTATCGTTAATTAAGCATTTCCCAAACGTAACGCTATCATTATCAGACTTTGGCATAGTAGGACGTTCACCTTTTGTGGGTGATACACTGGTGCAAGCAAAGTCATTTTCAGTTTCTGCCGATGTAAAATCTATCCTTTCGGGAGATAAAATTGCGGTAAATTCTGTTCAATTTGATTCTCCCAAAATCTTGATGAAAGTATTGAATGACGGCTCTAATAATTATGATATTTATAAAACAGATTCTTTAAAAGCACAGCAAAATGAAAGTAATGAAAAGAGTAATTTCCAATTAGGGATTAAATCTTGGAAAATATCGGACGGACAAATTATTTATGACGATAAACTGAAAAATGCTTACGTTTCTTTGCAAAATATCACGCATGAAGGTTCGGGTGACATAAATTCGGATATTTATGATTTAAGTACCAAAACGGAAATCGAAAAGGGAAATATTGAATACAGAGGAACGTCTTATTTGACCGATAAAAAAGTATCTGCCAATATGGATATGACCATCAACCAAGTCAACAACAAATACACTTTCAAAGATAACTCACTCACAATCAATGACTTCATGCTGAATTTTGCAGGTTCAGTTGCCATGCCTGACACTTCAAACATCGTAATTGATTTGACTTATTCATCACCCGAAAATTCTTTTAAAAATCTCCTTTCCTTAGTTCCCAATATTTATACTGATAAATTCAAAGACCTCAAAGCCGAAGGAAATGTAAAGTTTGATGGCTTTGTGAAAGGAACAAAAAACGCAACCCAATTTCCGACTTATGATTTTAATTTATTGGTTTCAAATGCTATGTTTCAATATCCTGATTTACCCACTGCCGTAACGGGTATAAATATTGATTTTAAAGCTAAGAATAACACCAACGACTTGAATAACAGCGTTTTAGATTTTAAGAAATTGGTCATGAATTTTGGTAAAAACCCTATCAACGGACGAATTTTAATTGAAGGGTTAAAGAAATCAAAGGTTAATGCAGACCTTGTGGCGAAGTTAGATTTACAACAAATTGCCCAAATTTTCCCGATGAAAGGTTTGGAAATGAGAGGGTTGTACGATGTTAATTTGAAAGCAAAAGGAACTTATGACACAATCACAAAACAATTTCCCCAAGTCAATGCGGTAATGAGTTTAACAAATGGTTTTATCAAATCTGACAAATTTCCAGAACCAATCCAAAACATCAACGCCAAAGCTACTTTGTTAAATACCGATGGTGCTTTGGCTTCTACAAATCTAAATATTTCAGGCCTCCGATTGGTTTTAGATGGCGAGCCTTTTACAGCATACGGAACTATTCAGAACTTTGAAAATTACAATTGGGACATTAAGGCAAAAGGTAAAATAGACCTTACAAAAATTACTAAAATATACCCTCTAAAAGATATGACTTTGAAAGGAATCGTGGACGCTGATATAGAAACTAAAGGCAAAATGTCGGACGTAAAAGCTAAGCGTTATAGTAACCTTCCAACCACTGGAAAAGCCAAACTTAAAGGCGTTGAATTTGCTTCAAAAGACTATCCCCAGGGCATAAAAATCACGTCTGCAAGTATGACATTTTCGCCCCAAAGTATCAACGTTTCAGATTCACAAGGATATTTAGGAACGAGTGATTTTACGGGTAATGGAACGTTCTCAAATTATATTGGATATGTGCTGAATAATGAACCATTAAAAGGAAAATTGAACGTAAAATCCAATAAATTCAATGTCAATGAATGGATAGCCCCCTCCGCCCCCGAAGGGGGAACTTTCTCATCCAGTTTTGTCGGAACGTCCAAGTCGAAAGTTCCCCCTTCGGGGGCGGAGGGGGCTATTTCTGTCCCTAAAAATATGGATTTAGTTATCAATTCTGAGATTACAAATGCGCTGTATGATAAGATGGAATTGAAAAATATCAAAGGTTTATTAACGGTTGGGAATGGAGCCGTGAAAATGCAAAACGTAGCATTTAATTCATTAGGAGGTAATTTTATTACCAACGGAACGTATAATTCATCCGATTTAGCTCATCCAAAATTTGACTTTGCTTTAAATTTAGAGAACGTGGAAATTGCTCAAGCATACCAACATCTTAATATCGTAAAATACTTAATGCCCGTTGCACAATATCTCATCGGTGGGATAAATTCTAAGTTGAAAATTAATGGAGAATTAGGACAAGATATGATGCCTAAAATCAATACAATCAGTGGCGATGGATTGATGAAAATATTAAATGGAGAGATTTCTGAGAACAATCCGTTGGTGCAAAAATTGGTTGAAGCAACGAAATTAACCAAGCTAAAAAACACTAAATTGAACAACCTTTTGATGCAATTTGAAATCAAAGATGGAACGTTCGGAGTAAAACCTTTTGACATTAAATTTGATGATTATAAGATTACCGCTTCGGGTCGTCATGGGCTTACTGGTTCGATGGATTATGCCTTAGTCTTGGACGTTCCCGCAGGTAAAACAGGGGAGGCATTCAGCAATATTTTTCAGAAATGGACGGGAAAAGCCTTGCAGGGAAGCGACCGAATAAAGTTCGATTTGGCGTTGGGTGGAAATTTAAAAAATCCTATTTTCGGATTTAAAGGAAGTAGCACCGCCAACTCCATAAAAGATGCCGTAGTTTCAGAAGCAAAGTCCCAAATTGATGCTGCAAAAACCAGAGCCTTAGAAGAGGCTGACCGTTTGAAAAAAGAAGTCGAAGCACGAATTCAAGTGGAAAAAGATAAATTAATGAGCCAAGCCAACGCCAAAAAAGCCGAAATAGAAGCCAAAATCCAAAAGGAAAGAGATGCCCTTGAAGCTAAAGTGAAACGAACTACCGATAGTATCAAAAAAGCCGCTAACGAACGAGCCAAGAAAATTTTGGAAGAACAGAAAAAGAATATTTTGGATGGACTTTTTAAGAAGAATAAACCTGTTCAAAGCGATTCGACGAATAAGAATTTGAGGAAGGGAAATTGACAAGTTAAAAACATTTTCTATCTTAGTATAAAAAACAATAAGAATATGCTTACAACAGTCCACAGTGGCATATGGACGTATCAAAGGCTCTCAGACGAAACTCCTTCGGAAGCAAGATATGAAATCCGCAATTATCATTTAATAGATATGCCGTCTCCAAATACTAAACATCAAAGAATCGTTAAACAAGTAACGAAAAAATTAGACAATTTTGTAGAATCTCTCCAATTAGGAGAAGTATTTGTTTCACCCTTAGATGTTGTTTTTGATGAAGGCAACGTTTGTGAACCTGATGTGCTGTTTATTTCAAACGAAAATAAAAATATTATTACCAAAAAAAACATCGTTGGAGTTCCTGATTTAATGGTCGAAGTTGTTTCAAAAGGCTCAGTAGTAAGGGATTACGTTGAAAAAAAGAATGATTATGAGAGTTTTGGCGTAAAAGAATATTGGTTGATAGACCCTTTGAACGAGACAATTATTGTCCATTCTTTGGAAGATAAAAAATACCAAGTCTTTTCATCAGTTGAAGAAAAAGGCATTGCTAAGTCTAAACTTTTAGAAGGATTTGAATTGAGCTTTGAGGAAATATTTGGAGAGGAATAACGCCTTAGAATTATGACCACCTTCCAAACAATCCTACAAAAATTCGGAGAAAAAGGCGAAAAAACAGGCTGGACTTATATCGAAATTCCTGCCCATATTGCCCATGAAATAAAGCCTGATACCAAACTCCGTTTTCGAGTAAAAGGCTTCATTGACAACTTTCCAGTAAAATTATTGGCCCTTTTACCGATGGGAGAAGGCGATTTTATTATTCCCATGAACGCCCAAATCCGTAAAGGAACTGGCAAAGAAGAAGGGGCGATGGTGACGCTCAATTTGGAAGAAGATACTGATGAATTGCCACAATCGGAAGAACTAATAATGTGCCTGGAAGATGAACCAAAGGCATTAGAAATATTCTTGAAATTGCCTAAAAGTCATCAAACGTATTATTCAAAATGGATAGAATCTGCTAAAACAATTGAAACAAAAACAAAGCGAATCACTATGACCGTTCAAGGAATGTTAATGGGCATGACTTACCCAGAAATGCTGAAATATTATCGAGGTTTATCTTCCAAATAACCCCAATTGCTCATTACTCCCCAATTTTGCCGTAAAATAATCATTCACATCTTTGTATTCATCAGGCAAGTTTTTACGAGTACAAGAGATATTGAAATGTGTAAAAATTTTCTCTAATTCATCCGCCGCTTTGTGTCCTGCCACATCGTTATCTAAATAGAAAACCACATTGACTCGCTGAAATAATTTTGCCCATTCTTTTTTGAAAATATTGGCAGTTCCTAAACTCACCGCCGTTTTTCCTTCCTGCACCAGTCGCATACAATCAAACGCCCCTTCGGTTACATACACACGCTCACCAGAACGAACTTTCAATAAAGAATCTGCATTGAAAAGCGTGAGAGGCTGATTATTCAAAAAACAATAGCGATTTGTGCCTTCGGGTGGTTTGCCAATAACTCGCCCTTGTAAATACACTATTCGTCCACCTCGATAATAAGGAATAATTAAAGAATGAGAATAAAAAATTAGGTTGTTTTTGACATTATAAAGTCCCGATTCCTGTAAATCAATGTATGAAAAACGCTGTTTCATATACCAAGTTGCTTCGGTGTAATCCTTAATCGCAAAAATTCTAAAATCCTTAATGGTCTTTTCTGTAAAACCTCTGTGTTGTAAATAATCAAAGGCAGTTCGAGATAATTCATTCGTTTTTTGCTGTAAACAAAAGTCTCTGAATGCCTCATAAATCTGGGAATGAATCTCTGCCGTTGGTTTATCTTTTGCTGGAAAATTCCTGATTTCAGGAGCATTCAAGACGTTTATTTTGGGTAAAGGCTTCTTACGAGTATTGTTATATTGCTGAAAACCAGCAATATAATCTTTTGCCATATCATTAATAGTCGTTTTTATATCAAGATTTTTGATTTCAGAATATAGCGTTATGGAATTGCCCGTTTTAGCACAACCGAAGCAATAAAAACTGTTGGTGTGTGGATATAACACCAAAGAAGGTGTATCGTCTTCGTGGAAAGGACATTTCATGCGGTGACGTTGAACTTCTAAGCCCAAATCTTCCGCTACTTGCAGAATTGATATTTGATTAAGTTCGTCAAGAATATTCATTTACTTCTGCGTGATGGCACATGGATTGAACGGATTAGACACGGATCTTTATACAAAAATACTAAATTTATAACTTACTATATTGATTATTTGAAATACTAAAATCAGGATTATTTCATTAATATTTTGCTCAAATCAGTTTAGGGAAATTGTAAATTTAAACGTACTATGTTTGACTTGGAGGAACTTTCGGAAAGTTAATCGGTACTATTATTTTACAATTTTCCTTAAAATCCGTATCTAATCCGTTCATTCCGTGTGCCATCAACTAAGTTAAAATCAAAAACCCCACAAAAGAAAACTCTTGTGGGGCTATATTAACTATGATTCCTATGTAACTATGTGGTTACTTAATTCATAAACTTCACTTTCAATTCGTTCAATTTCGTTTTTACCGAAGTATCAATCTGACGGTCATTAACTTGAAGAACGTATCCACCGATTAAAGTCGTATCAATTTTTTCAATAATTTCGACTGTCTTACCCGTTGAATCTGCCACAATCTTCTGAAATTCAGCCTTTTGTGATGCTGTCAGGGCAGTTGCAGTGGTTACATAAGCCTTCTGAATTCCTTTGAAAATCTCATACTGACGAAGATAGTCTTCTGCAATATGAGGAAGCATCTCTTCACGATTCTTCTTCGTGATGATTTCAAAAATTGACATTGATGTTGCATCTACTTTACCAGTAAATACTTTCTGCAAAATCGTCAATTTGTCATAATGAGATACAATAGGGCTTTTCAACAGTAAATAAAACTGATGATTATCGTCACAAACTTGGTTGAAGAGTTTCATGTCTTCATAAACCTTGTCTTCAACGTTTTTTTCTTTTGCCAAATCCAACAGTGATTTAGCGTATCTGTATGCAACTGTTTGCTGGGACATCTTTTTTACAGTTAACAGTTATCAATTAATGATTAACAGTTGAAAATAAAGTGTTTCAAGCTAATCAGTAATAATGACAACTTTATAAGTAAATAACAATAATGAGTGAATTTTGAATTACTCACACCATAATCAACTGAAATCGTTCGCCGATAACTATTAATTATTAATTGTTAACTATTAATTGAGTTTAGCGTCTGCTAAAAGGCTTGATACTAAACTCTCCTGAGCTTTTGGATCAGATAATTGATTACGCAATACTTTCTCTGCAATTTCTAAAGACAATTTCGCTGTCTCTTTTCTCAAAGAGGCTACGGCATTAATTTTCTCTTGATTGAAAGCGGCACGAGCCTTTTCGATCTCTTCTGCACCTGCTTTTTGAGCATCTGCTTTTGCTTGTGAAATCATCGAATCTGCGGCTTCTTTGGCTTCTTTTAAAACTCTGTCACGTTCAGCCCGGGCTTGTGCGATAAGTTGTTCATTGCCTGCTTTCAAATCGGTCATTTCTTGACGAGTCTTTGCCGCTAACGAAAGAGCATCATCAATTGAGGCTTCACGCTCCTGCAATGCAGACATAATTGGTTTCCAAGCAAACTTTGCTAAAATAAAAAACAATACGCCGAATATTACTAATTGCCAGATTATCAGACCAAGGGCTGGTTCTAAGATTGAAACTAACATGGTTTTGGTTGTTAAATAGCTGGGAAACTTGTTCAATCAGCTATGAGTTTCTTGTATAGTAATTAAAGACAAATCGTCTTTTAAATTTCTAATAAAAATCAGCATACTTGCCTAATGCGACGTATGCTGATTATAAGATTTTTAATTATCAATGAAAATATATTAAAAGCTAAATGAGTCAAAACTATCTCTCAACGATTAACTAATAACTATTCACTGATAACTGAGTTGGTTCCTACGCCTTTGTAGTTACCAACAAACAGATTACTGCTGCAAAAAGAGCAACCGCCTCAACGAAGGCTGCAACGATTAACATAGCTCCTTGAATTTTTCCAGATGCTTCTGGCTGGCGGGCGATTGCATCCATTGCTGAACCACCGATTCTACCAATACCAACACCTGCACCAATTGCTGCTAAACCTGCACCGATACCTGCTAAACCTAATGCTTGTGAAACTTCTAATAACATTGACATGATTGTAATTATTTATATTTGAAAATTTGAAAATACTATTTTAATGATGTGCTTCTTCAACAGCAGCTCCGATATATGTTGAAACTAAAACGGTAAAAATATAAGCCTGTAAGAACGCTACCAAAATCTCAATCAAGTTCATGAAAACTGAGAATGGAACTGCAATTGCTGCTACTCCAATACTTTTGAAGATAAAGATTAAAGCAATTAAACTTAAAAGGATTAAATGACCCGCTGTAATGTTAGCAAAAAGACGAATCATTAATGAAATTGGCTTCATAAAAACACCGATGATTTCTACGGGAGTTAATAAAACTAATAACCATTTCGGAACGCCTGGCATCGCAAAAATGTGTCCCCAATATGTGCTTTTTGCACTTAGGTTTGTTACGAAGAAAGCGATTACTGCCAATACCAGAGTGATGGCGATATTTCCTGTTACGTTGGCACTTCCTGGAAGAAGACCCAACATATTATTGAAAAGGATGAAGAAAAATACTGTGAGTAAATACGGAACAAAACGTCTGTAGTGTTTTTCGCCGATATTGGTTTTCGCTACTTCGTCACGAATAAATACGATGATTGGTTCAAATGCTGATTGCAAACCTGATGGGGCTTTACCAACACGAGTTTTGTATGATTTTGCAATGGTGAAGAAGATTGTCAATAAAAGAATTACACTGATTAATAAAGAGGCTACATTTTTGGTAATTGACAAGTCCAACACGAACGAACCATCTTCCGCAACGATTTTGCCTTCCTCTAATTTTAAGCCTTCGTAAGTGGCAGTATTTTCATGGTGTTCATCCTTAAATTTGGTTGATGAGAAAAACTTAAATCCTCCTTTATTCCAAACGATGCAAGGTAGTGGAATTGAGTAATGCGTGTGTCCAGAAGTCGCAAAATGCCACTCATGTTCATCTGCAATATGCTCCATCATCATCTTACCAGGGTTAAAAGCCTCTGCTTCTTCACCATGTTCCTCGCCTATTGTATGTGCTTCTGTAGCTTCGGTGGTTGCAGTAGAATCACTATGAATTTCTTGGGCAAAAAGAGTGCTTGAAATTAAAAATAAAAAAGCAAAAATATTTGAAAAATACACTTTCTTGTTCACGGCTTCTTTGAAGTATATGGTTGATTATAAATTATATTCTTAACTTGGTTTTGTTCCTTCGCACTGATTATCAATGAGTTGCAAAAATCATTGATTCATTCCTTACGAAAAGTCACGCAATTTACTAAACAATCCGAATATTTCAAAACCTGTGTAACATAAATAGAGTACAAAAAAGTCGATTATGAAAGTATTTAGGTCGGGAGTACCCAAATAGACGTAAGTTCCGATAAAAATCAGGCTTAGGATCAAACGCCCAGTTATGCTCCCTAAGTAGTATTGAACAAAGTTTTCACGGTTCTTTGCGAACCCCATTTGCATGAGAATATGGTTGAGGTAGAAGATGGCAAAAAAGAAGGATAAAATGACCCATTTCTGAGCATGGACATATTGGGAAAGTCCTATTTCTGGGGCAATATAAAATAGTATTCCAAAGGCAATTGTAAGGAGAATTATTCGGAGCATTTTTTCTGCAAAGTTAGTTGAAAGGAGGAAAGTAAAAAAGGAGAAAGGGAGGAAAATGGAAACTAATTTCCCCTTCCTCCCTTCCTTCATTTTCCATTCTCCTTTACTTCACCCCATATTCCCCCTTCCCAACACCAACAAATCCTTGCGTGGAAACACCCTCAGCAATAATTCTCATCGTTGCCTTAGCATCTGTATTCCAGTAAGTTAGGCTTGCTTTTCCATTGGCATCGGTTCTGACGTTTGGTTGCCAATGAAGCGTTGAACGGAAATCTGGACGCACGTGGTCAGCAATATTTACGTCATATTTTGGGGCATAAAACTCTCGAGGAACATTATAGCCCATTCGTTTCTGGTTAGTCACGCCTAAAGCTGCATCTTTCGAATAATCGTAACTACTGCCTCCTCTTTTAGTCAAAATGGCAATAACGCCATTGGCTGCCTGTGAACCAAAAATGCCTGCATCTGCTCCTTTCAATACATCAATGGCATCTACGTCACAGGGATTAATCGAAGAAATTGTTCCACCATCCACAGGCACACCATCTAACAAAAATAGTGGATCTGAACTGCCCATTAATGTTGAAATACCTCTAATTATTACTTTGAAACCACCTTGTCCATCGGGCGAAACTTGCACACCCGGCACTCGCCCTTGAATCATTTGAAAAACACTTGTTGCACCAGAACAAAGAATTTGATCTACCTTGATTGAGTTGCTGGCTCGACCATAAATTTTGCGAGTATCGGGTTCTTCGTATTTTTTTGCTTTCACAACCACCTCTTCTAACATTTGGTCTTTGTTGAGTTTCAATTTCTTTTCTAATTCAATCGCATCATTGGCTTTTTTCAAAAAATCTGCTAAATCTTGCGTATTAAATTCCATTGGATTATATGGAATTTTCACGATTCTAACTTTCGGTGCAGGTGTTTGAGGATTTATAATTACCTCTAAATTCTTCCCTCCGTTTTGCTTCGTTCCTTGAATGAAAACTTGGGTGGTATCATAAAAATCTAACCCATAAAAACCATATCTACCTAAGGAGTCGGTTACTCCGAATTGAAGCTGAGGATTTGTTTTTTCTTTCTTTAACATCATAGTCAATGTTACTTTTTCTGCAATTTTTCCATTCGGTTTCAGAGCCGTTCCCGTTATTTCCAAGCCAGTTTCTATGAAATAATTGATTTTTGGTTCTTTATCAGTCATTAATTCTCGCCAAATGAATCTTCGCCAGCCTTGGGTCATCATCAATAAATCTAAATGACGATTGGCAATAGTATTCTCTTTATCAAAATAATAGGCAGGTTGTTCGATATTTCCCCGCAAGGCAGAATAATAATCCGTACCCGATAAATTACTTACATCGGAACTTAACAAAAGATACGTTAACAAATTTTCTTGGTGAGCGTCGGCAATTACTTGACTTGCATCCGTGACTGCCACTGAAAAATTACCTTCCACGGGTTTTCCTTCGGCATCAGTTGCTTCCAAACTGACCGTAACTTTTTCTCTAATCTTATAATTAGCTTTGTCAGGAGTAATTTTTAAGTTGATTTGTCTATTTTGATTATTAAAAATTAACCGTTCGCAAAGAGGTTCACCTTTGGCATTCATCAAAGTGATTTGCACGATGCCATCAGCTGGGATTTTATTTTTAGGAATTGAAAGTCCGAAAGACTTCTGAGTTTCGTTGCCTTTTGCCATAAAACAAAGCTGTCCTCTTTGATGAGCAACTACCACAATTTCGGAAGATATATCGGCAGGTTTTGGAGAATTATTCGATATAAAAACTTTTACTTTTTCTTTGTTTGAGATGTTATCAACTGCCATCGTAAAACCTTGTTCATAAGCATTAGGCAATCCAAATTGACGATACTTCCCGTCACTATCTTTCACATAAGCCATGTAAGTTTTTTGAGATTCTGGAGTATAGTTAAAGACCCCCATCCCCAAGTGTTCCGACTGAAAAGCAACCACAGTATCTTTGACGTTATCTAATACAAACCCTTGAATTTCAACGCCTTTACCCAAAACATTTAGTGCTTTAAAACCAATTCTTGAGTCTAAACCAACTACTGAATTGCCACCTTCTGGAAAGAACTGAACATCAGCAGCTTCGGTCATTTTTTTGGCATTTGAGTCGGTTAAACGATTTTTTATGGAGCCTTGGTAAATCTTAAAATCTTGATGAAAAAAGTATTCTTCAGAATAATTTCTCATATAATTGGTATAAGCCCGAATCTGATAAACGCCTTCTTCCAAACTATCAGGCAGTGCGATGTCTCCGTGGGTTGAGCCATCACAATTCAAGATACGACTGGCAATGGTTTTTCCAGTAATTTCATTAATCAAATCAACATACATCACCCGACTAACAGAATCAATTTGATGGGAAATTCCATCAAACAAGTATCCTTTAAACCACATTGTTTCGCCAGCCATGTAATAGGGCTTGTCGAAGTGAAGATAAACTTTTTCTTGGGGAGTTATTAGACGATACTTTTCGAGTTTTTTGACGATTTTTTCGGTAAGATTTTCACCTTCTTGGGTAAATGTAAAGGCGGTTGTAATGCAGAATGCGATTGCTAAAAAAGCGTAAAATTTTCGATTCATTGAAGTAGAATTTGGGGATTAAGCGTTAGCGTGAATTTTTTCCAAATATCTGAAACCAAAACCATAAACGCAATGAATTTATGATAAAAGGATTGAAATTTGTGGTGGAAACTTAGAAAAGGCTTCTTTACTGAATAATTAATACTTTAAAGACTTCCAAATGAAGTCGGCATTGCTTTGAGCCATGCCGTCTTCCCAGCATACTACTCATATCCCATATTTTTCTCACATTGAATAAAAAATCGTACTATCTAACCATTTATTCTTGATATTTAGTTAATGATGAAAGGCTTTTCATTAAATTTGAATGATATTTTGCACATTATTGCAAAATATCGAATAATCTTTGCACATATTTGCATAGATTCATAATGACCTCTAATTTTAATCAATAGGCATTTACATAATATAAAAATATGAGTAAAAATATCAACGCAGAGAAATTAAGGCTAAATACAAGAGAAGATAATAAAGGCTGGAAAAAATGGGGGCCTTACCTCTCAGAACGTCAATGGGGAACAGTTCGGGAAGATTATTCACCCAATCAAGATGCTTGGAATGCTATTTCGCACGACATGGCTCGCTCAATTGCTTATCGTTGGGGTGAGGAAGGAATTGCGGGAATTTCTGACAATAAATCACATATTTGTTTTGCCATTTCGCTCTGGAATCATAACGACCATATTCTGAAAGAACGTTTTTTTGGATTGACGGGTAGTGATTCAAACCACGGAGAAGACGTAAAAGAGCTCTATTATTACCTCGAATCCACGCCTACACACTCCTACATGAAAATGCTTTATAAATATCCCATTAAAGCATATCCCTACGATAAATTAGTGGAAGAAAGTCGTAAGCGTTCTCGCTTAGAGCCTGAATATGAGATACTTGATACAGGTATTTTTGAGAAAGATGAATATTTTGACGTTTTTATTGAATATGCGAAAGCCGACGAACAGGATATTCTGATTAAAATAACGGCTCATAATCGTAGTAAAAAAGACGCACCGCTCACGATTTTGCCAACAGTTTGGTTTAGAAATACGTGGAGTTGGGGTTATGATAATTTCAAATATAAACCCATGATGCGGGGAATCTCGAACAAAGCCATTGAGATTGATAATCGTAATGTAGGACTTTTTAAACTCTATTGCGAAGATGCTGATGAACTCCTATTTACTGAAAACGAAAGCAATTTTGAAAGGCTTTATGGCGTAGCCAATTTTTCTCCATATACCAAAGATGGCATCAATGATTATGTGGTCGAAAATGATGAAAAAGCGGTTAATCCCAACGATATAGGCACAAAAGCGTCGGCTCAATATAAGAAAATCGTGAAAGCTGGCGAGTCCGTAACGGTACGTTTGCGTTTGGTTGACCACTCAATTGTGGAGCCTTTTGGTGGTTTTGAAGATACCTTTGAAAAGCGAATTAGAGAAGGAAATATCTTTTATGATGAGGTTCAAAAAGACGTAAAAGATGAAGAATTATTGAAAATTCAGCGTCAGGCTTATGCAGGAATGTTGTGGACCAAACAGTGGTATTATTACAACGTAAATGAGTGGATAAAAGGCGACCCAGCCATGCCAGAACCATCGGGCTATCGTAAGTACGGACGGAATGCCAGTTGGAGACATCTATACGCTGCCAACATTCTTTCAATGCCCGATAAATGGGAATATCCTTGGTTTGCAGCTTGGGATTTGGCTTTTCATACCATTCCATTAGCAAGAGTTGACCCCAATTTTGCGAAACGACAGTTGGCGGTGGTTTTGCGGGAATATTATATGCACCCGAACGGACAAATCCCTGCATACGAGTGGTCATTTTCGGACGTGAATCCGCCCGTTCACGCTTGGGCAACTTGGAAAGTTTATGAAATTGATAAGGAAATGAATGGTAAAGGAGACATTGCTTTTTTAGAAAGAATTTTCCATAAATTATTGCTCAATTTCACGTGGTGGGTAAATTTGAAAGACGAAGGAGGCAATAATGTCTTCGGTGGAGGCTTCTTAGGAATGGATAATATCGGAGTTTTTGATCGTTCTTCAACCTTGCCAACGGGTGGACGTTTGGAGCAAGCCGACGGCACGGGTTGGATGGCAATGTACAGTTTGAATATGCTCAGAATTGCCTGTGAAATTGCTTTAGAACGTCCCGTTTATCAGGATATGGCTTCTAAGTTTTTTGAACACTTTTTGCATATTGCGGGAGCGATGCAGTCGTTGGGAGGAGATGATATTAGTCTTTGGGACGAAGAAGATCAGTTTTATTACGATATGCTTCATTTACCCAATAATGATAGTAAGTTATTGAAAATCAGGTCGATGGTTGGACTAATTCCACTTTTTGCCGTAGAAATTCTTACACCTGAATTATTAGAAAAACTGCCCGATTTCAAACGCAGAGTGGAATGGGTGTTGAACAATCGTCCTGATTTGGCAGGATTGATTTCTCGTTGGTATGAATCAGGAAAAGGGGAAAACCGCTTACTTGCCATTTTGCGGGGACATCGAATGAAGATGATTATGAAGCGAATGTTTGACGAAAAAGAGTTCCTTTCAGATTTCGGGATTCGCTCTTTATCAAAATATCATCTCGAAAATCCTTATCAATTCCGTGTGAATGGCGATGTTTTGAAAGTGGACTATACGCCCGCAGAATCAACAGGTAGTATGTTTGGGGGAAATTCCAATTGGCGTGGCCCCATTTGGTTTCCCATGAATTTCCTTTTAGTGGATTCATTATTAAAATTCCAGACCTATTATGGCAACGATTATGAAGTAGAATATCCGACCGATTCGGGCGAAATGATGAGTATAAAAGAGGCGGCAATGTGTCTTTCAGAACGCTTAATAAAAATCTTTACGCAAGACGAAAAAGGAAGACGACCCATGTACGAAAAGTATGAAAAACTGCAAACTGACCCCCATTTTAAGGATTTAATTCTTTTCAACGAATACTTTGACGGAGATACTGGAAAAGGTCTTGGAGCATCTCATCAAACAGGTTGGACTGGACTGATTGCAGAGTTGATTTTAACGGTTTCTAAGGAGAAGAGAGGGGTTTTGGCGGATGTGATGTAGAAGGTTTTTCAGTAAATAAATCAAGTATTTTCGAGAAAAACAATAAATTCCATTTTTGCAATCTTAAAAATGTACTATTTTTAAGATTTATTTGTAAAAAATTATTGATATAGTATTTTGCAAAAATTTAGACTATAATTCTATAATTTAACTATAATTAAGTTTTGTGTTCTAAATAATAACCAATTTACAAGAATATTTAGATTTTAATTCCATAAACCTAATTTTACAAATTTGCTTTTACAGATTCATAAATGTATTTTTGACTTAGAAAAAAACAAATTCATAGAAAATCATGAGTCAGAAAATTCAAGTATTCGATACTACTTTACGTGATGGCGAACAAGTGCCAGGATGTCAATTGAACACCGAAGAGAAATTGCAAGTTGCCGAACAACTCGAACGCTTGGGCGTGGACATCATTGAGGCAGGTTTCCCAATTTCTTCACCAGGCGATTTCCGTTCGGTTGAGGCAATTGCTAAGTTGGTAAAAAATGCAACGGTTTGTGGTCTGACTCGTGCGAAAAAAGAAGATATTGATGCGGCGGCGGCGGCTTTGAAACACGCTAAATATCCAAGAATTCATACTGGTTTAGGTGCTTCTGATTCGCATATTGTGCATAAATTTAACTCTACTCGTGAGGAAATGTTGGAACGTGGTGTTTGGGCAGTAAAATACGCCAAATCATTCGTAGAAGACGTAGAGTTTTTTGCCGAAGATGCAGGTCGGGCGGATTTGGAATACTTAGCTAAACTGATTGAAGCGGTAATCAAAGCGGGGGCAACGGTTGTGAATCTCCCTGATACAACGGGTTATTTATTGCCCCACCAGATGTTCCAACGCATTAATTATTTATTTGAAAATGTGCCAAATATCCACAAGGCGGTCATTTCAATGCACAATCATAATGACTTAGGACTTGCCACTGCCAATACCATTGCAGGGATTCAAGCGGGTGCGAGACAAGTGGAAGTTACGATAAATGGCATTGGCGAACGAGCTGGAAATACTTCATTGGAAGAGGTTGCGATGATTTTAAACATTCATAAAGATTTAGGTTTTCATACGGATATTAACGCCCAACTTTTGTACCCATTTTCAACGATGGTCTCAAACATGATGGGAATGCCTGTGCAAGCGAACAAGGCAATCGTGGGAGCAAATGCCTTCGCACACTCGTCAGGTATTCATCAGGACGGTTTCTTGAAACATTCAGAAACTTATGAAATCATGAAACCAGAGGACGTAGGTGTTCCTTCATCAGCAATCGTTTTGACTTCTCGTTCGGGTCGTGCTGCCCTTCGCCACCGTTTGCAATTGATTGGTTTTGATTTTGAAAAGCCAGAATTAGACAAACTTTACACTCGCTTTTTACTGATGGCAGATGTGCGGAAACAGTTGAATGATGAGGATTTGAAGGAATTGGTGGGGTAAATTAATTAAAAGTTAAAAATGTATAATTAATAATTTAAGATATTGGCAGTCAATTGGTTATGGCTTTAAATAATTATTTTGAGCGTTATCACAAGGGTAAATTATTTGATTTTAAAAGCCGTTTTTAGATATTCTAAGACGGCTTTTTTGTTAAAAAAACATTACTCATTTTAATTTTCCTTATTTTTGTAAGCAAACATTCACATTTATGAAAATCAGAAGTTTAACATTAAAACATATTGGTGTCTTTGAAGATGAAACCATTGCCTTTCCCGAAAAAAAAGACAAAGACAAAGCGGAAATACATATACTTACTGGACAAAATGGAACTGGGAAAACTACGATTTTGCAGGCGTTGACGAGAGGCATTTCACCTTTTCTTGATACTGGTAGCGTTTACGAAAATATAGAAAAAAGGTTTCATTCTCATTATGATGAATATAGCAAATTTGTGGTGGGTTTTGATAATGATTTAAAGATTAAGATTAACACATTTATTAGCGGAGAAAGAGGTTATCACAAAGGTGATATGATAGTGACTAGTACAACTCGAGTTGACGGACCAAAAGATTTATGGAACGGTAGAAACGAATATAAAGAAATTGAGAACTTTGCAGCCTTTGCATACTCTGGTTATCGTTTTGTAAAACATGAAGCTCTTATTGACATAAAGGAAAAACTTGATTACAACCCTCATCGTTATGCCTTAGAATTTAATAAAACTTATGGTGAAAATGATTACTCTTTAAATCAATGGTTAGCCAACACAATTTTAAAAAGAAATAACGCTTTTTTTGAAGAAAATGAAAAAGAAGTTGAAAGGTTTAAGAGTAATATTGAAAACTTAAAAATAATTATTCAAGAAATAATTGACATTCCAATAGATTTCAAATTTAAAAATGAAACCTCCAAAATAGTTGCTATAAAGCAAGGCATAGAATTAGATTTTGATTTATTACCCGATGGTTTACGTTCAATAATCTCATGGATTGGTGATTTATTAATGAGAATGGATGCCTTGAAATGGGAAAATGATTTACCCGTTTTTGAAAGAGAATTCATTTTATTTTTGGATGAAATAGAAGTGCATTTACACCCTTCTTGGCAAAGAAAAGTGCTTCCAGTGGTTCAGAAACTTTTTAAAAATGCTCAAATTTTCATTACGACACATTCGCCTTTTATAGTAAATTCGATTGATGGAGCTTATATTTATGAATTAAAATTAGATGCTGAAGGCAAATGCAAAGTTGAATTACCCATCGGTATTTCTGATACTTCTAAACCAATTGACGAAGTTTTGAATGAAGTTTATGACATCGAACCTACGCAAATGTATGGAGAACCAAGAACAATTGAGATTGAGGATTTTCAAAAAGATGTAGAAAAAGCCTACAAAAAAGAAGCTGATTTTGATAAGAAAGCATTTTTGAGCAAAGCAAAAAAATTGGCTTTCAGAAGTACCGAATTACGGAACAACGTTCAATTTGAACTCAGACAATTATCAAAAAGTTTAGCCGAAGATTTTTCAATATGATACCATTCAAAAGAGGTGAGAATCCACTAAGCCCAGACGAAGAGAAAACGCTTGGTGAATGGTGGAATAACGAATACCTAACAAAAAAGAGTAAAGCTGTTTGGTCATGGAAAGGGAAATATGATTTATTGAAAGATGCCCTTTTCCTATGTAATAACGACCATTGTGCGTATTGCGATTGCCATCCACTAAAAGATGATAGAGGTTTTGAGATAGACCATTTTAAACCAAAAAAGAAATTTCCTCTCGAAGCATTTACTTATTTCAATCTTTTTCCGTGTTGCAATGAGTGTAATAAGAAGATAAGTAATTATGATGTATTGTTAGTAAAACCTGATGAAATAGGCTATAAATTTGAAGATTTTTTTAGATATAATCCATTTACAGGTGAGATTTTACCGAATCCATCAAATTCAGATAAAAATCAAAAACGAGCCTTTGAAACGATAAAAATTTTTAGGTTAAATATTGGTAACAAGCCAAGAAATAGAATAACCGCCATTAAAAAAGAAATAAAATATGATACCCTTTTCGATGAAAGACCATACAGATATGGATATTGATTAACCACAAAAAAGCCGTCCCCAGACATTCTGAGACGGCTTTTTTATAAACCCTAAACCAAACTAAATTTATTGTTTTTCAAGTATATTCTTACTTCTTTTTCTCTTCAACTTTCTTCTTCATCACCAATTCTCCTTCCTTCAATTTCTTGGAAACCGTAATGTATGGTCCCGAAATAATGGTTTCGCCTTCTTTCAATCCCGACAAAATTTCGATATTTTCAAAGTCGGATATGCCCGTTTTTACTTCTCTCAATTTCGCCTTACTATCTTTATCCATCACAAAAACCACTTCCTTGATTTTGTCTTTCTTTATAACCTTTTCTGGTTCTTGATTATTATCTTCCTCACCCTCTTTTTTGTCGCCTTCAGGTTTCATAGTTGGGTCACGGGTCGTCACAGTTGCCAATGGAACTGACAAAACGCCCATTTTGCGGTTGGTAATAATTTCCACCGAAGCCGTCATACCTGGCTTTAACGGATATGAACGTTTACCAACAATCAAATCTGAATAAGAAGAACGTAAAACTCTAATTTTTACTTCAAATTCTGTCACGGCATCACTCGAAACGGCAGCAGCGGCGGAAGTACCCCCTAAGCCATTGGCAGAACTTGCAATTTCATAGACAATGCCCTTAAATTTCCTTCCCGAAGCACTGTAAGAATCTACGTCAATAATCACGGTATCGTTCATCGAAACACGAGTAATATCGTTCTCGTTTACGTTTACTCGAACCTCCATTTTATTCAAATTGGCAATTCTAAGTAATTCAGTACCAGCCATTTGTGATGTTCCAACCACACGCTCGCCCAGCTCTACATTCAATTTAGAAACCGTTCCACTTTGCGGGGCATAAATGGTTGTTTTCGTTAAATTGGCTCGTGCATCTTTCAATGCCGCTTGTGAACTTTTTACATTAAATTCTGCCGCCAAAACATTGGCTTTTGCCGATTCAACGTCTTGTTTTGCCACTAAATATTGTGAATTAAACTGATCAAAATCTGCATCAGAAATTACTTTATCATCGTGTAATTTTTTATTACGATCATAATCAATTTTGGCTTTCAACATACGAGATTCCGACTGAGATTGTCCAGATTTTGCTTGTTCAACGGAGGCTTTAGATGAGTTTACTTGAGCTTCTGCACGTGAGAGTAACGACTCGTAATTATCAGGTCTAATCTTTAATAAAAGTTGTCCTGCACGCACAGAATCGCCTTCTGTTATGTATAATCCCACAATTTCACCCGATACATCTGGCGAAAGTTTTACTTCAATTTCGGGTTGAATTTTTCCAGAAGCCGATACTCTTTCAATGATGTCAGCCTTTTTAGCTTTCGTAAATTCGACTTCAGTTGACGGTTCTTTGCCAATCAGTCCTTGTTGTTTGGCAATTGCCAAGCCACCGCCCAAAAGGACAACCACGCCCCCGAGTATCCACCAGATTTTATTTGAAGATTTCTTTGCCATAATTTAGTTGTGATTTGTGATTGAGTCAGTTGTGATTGAGTGTGCCAATTAATCACAACTCACTCAATCACAAATTACCAAATGCTAAAAGGTAAGCGGTTTATTTTGATAAAAGTCTAAAATTTTTGTTCTGAAAATAAAGTCATATTTTGCTGTCACGAGATTTCCTTTTGCTTTATCGAGATTCGTTTTTTGTAAACTATAACTCACAAAATCTATCGCTCCTGCATTGAAACGGCTTTCTGCCGCTCTGAATGATTCTTCTAAGGCTGAAACCTGAATTAAAAAAGAATCATATCTTTTAGCAGAATTCGTCAAGTTTGTGTAAGCTGTTTCAATATTTTGTCTTAAAGTTAAACGTGCTTGTTGAGCGTTCAGATTAGCATTTTCTTTCTGAATTTTTGCTCTGGTCACATTGCTTTTATTGGCATATCTATTAAAAATTGGAATATTTGCATTTATCCCAAAACCATAATTGAACGTATTACCGAGTTGTGTGAAATAACCAACTGTCTCTCCTGCCGAAGGAATATTATTTGTTGAAGTAACAATCAAGGGAATTTGTTGTCCATTGAATAAAACCGTTCCCAAATTTTGTTCTGAAGTTACTGAATTGAAAGTAAGATTCTTTTGGGCATTTGATTGATTCGCTCCGAGGTTGGCGTTTGCCGTGATAACTGGCAAAAAACCAGCTCTGGCAATTTCAATGCCTTTATCAGCACCTTTTATCCTCAAATCAGCGGCTTTTATCACTGGTTGGCTGGCCTCGGCTACTTCAACAATTTTAGCGATTGATGCCTCATAACCTGCTGTTGAAGGCGTAGGAATTGAAATCCTGTCAACCTTTACATCTGTAATACTTCTATCATTCAATAATTGCAATAGAGTCAATTTGGCTAAATCCAGAATACTTTGATTGTTAATTACTGTTGATTCTTCCCCTGCCAATTGAGCATTTAGATCAAACAAATTTGATTGCGGCAAAGAACCTGCTTTTACTAATTTATCAGTTCTATTGATCTGTAATCTGGTGATATCGGTTTGGGTTTGGGAAATACTCAATTGGTCTTCAGCATTCATAATGTTCAAATACGCCAATGCCACTTGCAATCCAATATTTTCTTTCATGGCTTGCAAATCTAACTGTGTAGCTTTCAAGAAAATATCGTTTTGAGCAATCGTATTTTTTAATTGATAACCATTAAAAATAATTACGTTACTTGATAGACTCAGTTGATTAAAATTGATGTTTCTATCAGCAAAGGTGTTTGTAAAAGGGTCTAAGCTACGTCCAAAATTGAAGGATTCGTTAATGTTACCGTTCGCAATGGGCAATTGATTGAATTTTGATTGTTGCAACTGCAAGCTATTCAACAAAACTTGATTTTCACTTTGTTTCACAGAAATATTGTTTTTCTGAGCAATATTAACCGCTTCTTGCAAGGTAATTTTGGTTTCGTTACCACTGGCTTGTACGGCATTTTGGGCTTTCGATTGGAAAGTCAAAACAGTAATTAATAAGAGAAATAAAGGAAAACGATTCATGGTGTTTGTGATTTGATAGTTCAATGTTACGAATGATAATTTTTGATTTAAAAAAGTTTGGGATAAACGGCTGTCTCTCATGGATAAATGGAAATTTTGATTTAAAAGAATTTTCAAAGTTAATCTTGCCACCAAGACACTAAGTACACTGTTTAATAAGTTAATTCATCTTCCCGAAAGTTTTTTTTACTTTCGGGAAGTTCTCCAATTAAAGGTTTTATGATAAAAATTATTCATAAAACTTATTAAACAGTTTACTAAGACACAAAAATTTACTTTTAGTAAACCCTTTGTGCCTTAGTATCTTGGTAGAACTTTATTAATTATGGAAATTGTTCAAACACAATACCAATTAACTTAATCATCTGACTATCAATTATTTACAATAACTTATAAAAACAAAAGTGTCCGTTTTCGGACACTTTTATCACAAAATCGAACAAATATTATTGAATAATTTTATAAATCTCTTTTGCAGTTTTTCGAGATACAGCATTGAAATGCCACCATTCATATTCAATTGGCATATATCCTGCCGACTTCATTACACTTCTCAGTAATTGACGATTTGCAATTTGCTGTTTCGTAAGTTTCCCAATTTTCAGAAAATAACTTTCTTTTTTGGGGTAAGCCAATTCTCCAAAAAAATCATATTTCGTACCCATGTCCAAAGGCGTTCCGTCAGAAGTGGCAATCGTTAAATCAACCGCACTGCCATAATTATGAATTGAACCTTGGGCGGGATTTGCCACGTAAGTTGCCCGTTGTTTCGGTGAATATTGCGTGAGGGAATTCCAGAGGACTTTTTGAATACTTAATGGTCGCCCGCCATCATAAACCAAAAGGCGATAATTTGCGTTTTTTTGTTGAAGTAAATTATTCGCTTTTGAAAGCATTTCGGCAGGACGTTTTTGTAGATAACAGTTTGTAATACAGCCATATACATCTTTCCCAACGAAATTATCGGTAGTCGAATATTTCAAATCTACCAAAATATCAGCATCAATTTCTTGAATATTTACCAAGCCTTGTTCACGCATTTTCTGTTCATATTCGCATATTTGGCTGGTTTTTGAGGGTTTTGGTTTTACTTTTTGTTGGGAGGTAAAAGGAATTATTGTTACTAAGAGAAGCAATATTTTCATGTTTGAGGCTTTAGTAAGGAATAATAATGTTTAAAATTAAGCGTGTTTTTATTGAAAAGCATTAATTTTAGTAAATTATTTGAAATGATACAATTATGACTGAATTCAAAATCCAATTAGAAGATAGCCTTGTTCAAAAATTTGGCTATGCAGAAGTTGATAACTATTTGAAAGAATTAGTTAAAAAACTATATCTTAAAATGGCTGCCCAAGAAATTTTACAAGACTTAGAGGAAATAGATTTAGAAAATGACCCTCAGTGGCAATCAGCACGTAAAAGTGCTTGGGAGCAAGAAAAACATAAATATTTTATATCATAATGGTAGATTTTATCATTGATGCCAATATCTTGATGAGTATTCTTATCAGTGGCAAAGCATCTTATCGTCCTATTTTGACTTATCATAGATTTGTTGCTCCCGATTTCATTTTTCTTGAAATTGAAAAATATAGTTCTATAATTCTTGAAAAAACCAAGTTGAACGAAGAAGAATTTAAAAAATGGTCATACTTTGTTTTCTCTCAAATTAGGACGTTTCCTCGCTACATTTTATCAGAAGATATAATTCATAAATCTAATAAACTATTGAAAAATATTGACCCCAAGGATGCCAGTTATGTTGCATTATCAATTGAATTAAACTTGGTACTGCTCACAAGAGATGATATTTTGTACAAAGGGTTACGCAAAAAGGGATTTCGTAAAGTAATGAAATTTGACGATTTCCTTAGAAATATCTAACCCCATAAAAACCACCAATGAATAATTTCTCCAAAAAACTCTTAGATTTCATTTCGCTTAAAAAACAAAGCCCTCTTTCAGCAATGTGGGTTTTATTTTTTGTGGCTGCCTTCATCACCGCTATTATTAAATGGTTGAACCCTGACGTTCCACAAGAACAAAAAAATGAAATTTTTAAGGTAATTGTGGACGGAATGTTTGATTCTGCTGAAACTGCTGTGATGAAAATTGCTTTGCCTTTGGCAGGTGTTATGACCTTTTTTATGGGCTTGCTCGCTATTGGAGAAAGAGCAGGTGCCATTGGATTTTTATCAAGACTTATTGGTCCTTTTTTCAGTAGATTATTCCCAGAAGTGCCTCCAAATCACCCTGCAAGCGGACAAATGATAATGAATTTCTCAGCAAATATGTTGGGGTTAGACAATGCCGCAACGCCTTTCGGACTCAAAGCCATGCAAAGTTTGCAGGATTTGAACCCTCAAAAGGAAGTGGCTTCCAATGCCCAAATTATGTTTTTGGTATTGCATTCGGCGGGGCCTGTGTTGATTCCGTTGAGCATCATGGCACAGCGTTCGATTTATAAAGCTACTGACCCTTCTGATATTTTTATTCCTTGTTTAATTGCTACTTATTTTGCCACTTTAACGGGACTTATTTTCGTGGCAATTAAGCAAAAAATTAACCTTTTCGACAAAGTTATTCTCTCTTGGTTGGGCGGAATTACGGCTTTTATCGGCTTTGTATTATGGTACTTTTCCAATTTACCGCAAGAAGAAGTAACTTCTCAATCCAAGATTATTAGCAACGTTATTCTCTACGGATTTGTATTGGCTTTCATCTTAGGAGCAGTCTGGAAGAAGGTAGATATTTTTGATGCTTTTATTGAAGGAGCAAAAGGTGGCTTTGAAACTTCGGTAAAAATTATTCCCTATTTAGTCGCTATGTTAGTCGCAATCAGCTGTTTACGCAATGCAGGAACGTTGGATATGATTGTGGGCGTAATCAGATCAGGCGTTGAATTAATAGGTTTAGACACCTCTTTTGTGGATGCTCTCCCAACTGCCCTCATGCACCCATTGAGTGGCGGAGGCTCACGAGCGATGATGATTAGCACCATGCAAACCTTCGGACCCGACTCTTTTGCAGGACGACTTTCTTGTGTTTTTCAAGGATCGGCAGATACTATTTTTTATGTCTTGGCTTTGTATTTTGGCTCAGTCGGTATCAAGCAAACTCGCTATACACTTTGGGCAGGTTTAACGGCTGATTTAGTTGGAATTATTACGGCAATTTGGGTTAGTTATATATTCTTTCCGCATTGATTATGAAAACTGCCATCCTATTTTTCCACACAATAATCTACCTCCGCCCAATCCAAATCTATTACCGAATTTTCTACAAAATAAGAGCAATAATTAAAAAAATAATTGGCTTCAAATACCCAAAATTTATTCCAACACAAAGCTATCCAATCACCTTAAAACCCTCCATTCCAAGCAACCAAAGCTATTTCCCAGAAGAAAATCGTTTTCAATTTTTGAATCAATCGCAAGTTTTTGAATCCAATCAAATCAATTGGAATGATGAACAGACTTTCGGGAAATTATGGGCGTATAATCTCAATTATTTTGATTTTCTGAATCAAGAAAATCTTACGCAAAATCAGGGACTTGCTCTCATACGAGAATACATACACGCTTTCCGAAATCTCAAAACGGGTTTAGAACCCTATCCGACTTCATTGAGAAATATTAATTGGATAAAATTTCTCAATAAATACCAAATTCAAGACCCTGAAATTGATGGTTTTTTGATGGCTCAATACGTTCGATTATTGGATCATTTGGAATATCATTTGATGGGGAATCATCTTCTCGAAAATGCCTTTTCTTTACTTTTTGGAGCATACTATTTCAGAAATAATCTGTTCTTCAAGACGGCAAATAAAATCCTAAAAACAGAATTACCCGAACAATTTTTGGATGATGGTGGACATTTTGAGCGGTCAGTAATGTATCATCAAATTATGCTTTTTAGGATGTTAGATTGTTGGAATTTGATAGAGAATAATTTAACTTTTAAGCCTATTTCTGAAAATGAAATCTCGCTACATTTAATTCAAAAAACACTAAATTTTCTTCAAACTATTACCTTTAAAAATGGCGATATTCCTTTGGTAAACGATGCTGCTAAAAATATTGCTCCAACCACAACACAACTGATAGAATATGCAAATCGACTAAATATCAATGGTTTAGAAATAAAATTATTTAAAAGTGGTTATCGAAAATATAGTAAAAGTAATTACGAATTATTGGTAGATGTGGGTAGTATCGCCCCTGATTATTTGCCTGGTCATGCTCATGCTGATACGTTGAGTTTTATGCTTTATGTCAACCAAAAACCTTTTATTGTGGACACTGGAACTTCTACATACCAAAACAATGAAATTCGTCAATCAGAACGCTCAACTGCTGCTCATAATACCGTTCAAATTGGTGATTTTGAACAATCTGAAATATGGTCAAGTTTTAGGGTTGGACGAAGAGCAAAAGCCAAAATTTTAGCTGAAAACGAGTATGAAATAACTGCCTCTCATAATGGTTATAAACCTCACGGAATCATTCACAATAGAACGTTTTTTACCGATAATCAGAGAATTATAATACAGGATGAAATAATTGGAAAAACAAAATACCCACAAAAAGCCTATTTACATTTTCATCCTAATGTTGAACTTAAAATTGAAGATAATATCATCAAAACCAATTTTGGAAATATCACTTTTAAAAACTTAATTGGGATTACCGAAAATAAATGTGACATTAGTGATGAATTTAATGTAAGAATATCATCAAAAATGATAACTTTGTTTTTCGATAAAAAATTAACCACAATTATAAATTTTCAACCACCTTGAAAATACTCATTTTATCCTTTTATTATGCACCAGATTTGAGTGCCTGTTCATTTCGTAGCACTGCATTGGTAAAATCTTTAAGTAAGAAATTGGGCAACCATGATTGCATTGAAGTAATAACCACGATGCCCAATCGCTATAAAAGCTTCAAAAGTCCCTCTGCTTTTCCTTTTGAGGAAAATGGTAATACCGTCATTCATAGAGTGTCCATGCCCGATTTGAGTATCAATTTTTTAAATCAAGCTATTGCTTTTATTAATTATTGCATCGGAGTTAGAAAATTAATCTATAAGCAAAACTACGACCTTATTTTTGTGTCTTCTGGTCGTTTTTTCTCAGCATTTCTCGGGGCAATTATTGCCAAGAAAACCAAAACTCCTTATTACCTCGACATTAGAGATATTCTTTCCGATGGCGTTTCTGAGGTTGTGAATAATAGAATCTACAAATTCTTCTTAATTCCTTTTATCAAATACGTTGAAAAATATAGCATTTTGTCGGCCACTCATCTCAATTTAGTTTCCAAAGGATTTAAGGAATCTTTTAAATTTTATGATGGAAAAACCACCTTTTTTACTAACGGAATTGATGATACTTTTTTGGTTAATGACTCTGAAAATGAACCTAAAATAATTCTGCAGCCCCTCAAAATAATTACTTATGCTGGCAATATTGGAGAAGGGCAAGGCTTAGAAAAGATTATTCCCGAGGCAGCAAAAAAGTTGAAAGGAAAATACATTTTTAATATCATTGGCGATGGTGGTACTAAGCGAAAATTAACGAAAAAATTGGCTGATTTAGCGATTGATAACGTTAATTTGATTGACCCCATTGACCGTAGTAAACTCATAGAATACTACCAAGAAAGTGACTTCTTATTTTTACATCTGAATAATTATGAGGCGTTTAAAAAGGTATTGCCTTCAAAGATTTTTGAATATGGAGCTACAGGAAAACCCATTATTGCAGGAGTAGACGGATATGCTCGAAAGTTCACGAAAGAGCATTTGGAAGATGCCTTAATTTTTGAACCAAGTAATGTTGAAGAATTTATTGAAGTGTTGGAAAACTACCAACCAAAGCCTATTTCGAGAGGAGATTTTATGACTAAATTTAGTAGGGAAGTGATTTTAGACAAAATGACGGATAGCATTTTGGATTTGATTCCTTCAAAGAGTTTGCAAGTTGGTCAGAATACTGAAATCTGACTCATGGCATGACTATAAACATTACTTCTTTGTAAAAGTGTGTGAACTCAGTCATGCCGTGAGTAAATCTGTTACCCCCTATTCCTCACCACAATATTCTTCAAATACGAAATTTCGCCTAAATGGAAGCTCTCATGGGTGAAAAATGTCCAAATTTGCGAACCAACCGTTGTGCCAAAAGGCAATTTGAATTGACTTTCCGAATCCCATTGTTCTTGGGTTAAATTTGTCAATAATTCAATGATTCGCTCTCCTCTTTTTTGCAAAATTTCTACATTTTCTTGAACAGAACCATACATTTCATTGGCTTGCAATGGCGTGCCGGGGGAGAAGTTGACTCGCTCATTTCCAAAACTTTCCAACTTTTCAGAAGGATTTAATAGCTTGATTACTGTATTTCTAATAAATGCCAAATGCCCAATTTCCCAAGCCAAATGATTCACTTTGTCGTAAGGACGAAAAAACGCTTCATCGCCCGAGAAATTCTCAGCCATTTTTGCTACTCTTTTACTATTGGATGCAAAACCTTGTTGCATGAGTGGAATAATATTCATAATGGTTTAATTTTGTTGAAATGATATTACTTTTTGATGATGCACCTACTGAAAACGGACTACTTCTTCGTTATCCAAGCCCACAACATTTCACATTCAATGGGTGCTTGCCCGCTTTCGTCGGTGATTGTAACCGCAATTAAAGTCTCACCTTTATCTTGGATTTTTATTAATTCCTTTTGCTCTTGTGTGATAGTTGCAACGGCTTTCATACCTCCCAAAGAACGTCTTACAAAATTAGTTTTTATAGATTTTATTAACGGTATTTTATTGTCGGCAATGTTCATTCCAACCAACATTCCTGTGGCGGTTTCAGCCAACAAAATCATCGCCCCAGCGTGTACTTGCCCAATATGATTCCTGATTTTAGACTTGTTTTTAATACTGGCAACAACTCTCTCCGTCGTCATTTCTTCAAAAGAAATTCCTGCTGTTCCTACAAAACGGACGGTTCTTCCGATGAGAAATGAAAGAACCCATTTGGGGTAATTTTTAACTTTACTGACTGTTCTGGCTAAATTGCTCATGTGTTTTTGGTTGGTAAATGGTCACGGAGTTTCACAGAGTTATTTTATTAAATTTTAATTTACTTTGTGAAACTTCGTGTAAAACTTTTCGGCAGGCGTTCCTGTGCAACTCTGTGTAACTTGAAAATTTCACTAAAATTGGGTAAAATCATTGACTTTACCCAATTTGTACCACAAGTCATTTTATAAAATTTTCTAAATCCTTCAAGGCTTTCACCCAGAGGGTTTCTTTAAATTTTCTTCTGAAAAAACCAAAGTGTCCTATCTCTCTTACTCCAATTTCTTGGGGTGTGATGCAATCAATTTTAATCCCTCTCGAACTGGTAACGTGCTTCCAAAACATGGGAATTGAACGAGCATTTGAAATCGGGTCGTCGGTTGTCCAATATACTTGAATTGGAAAGGTCAATTCTTTAAAAAACCCCTTATCTGCTGACTCAGAGGCATATTTATGATTAAAAAAGTATTCTGGAACACTACACCAATGTCGCCAATCAAGCACAATTTGCTTAGGTAAATCCTCCATCAATCCTAATCTTTTTGCCGCAACGTAGCCAAACAAAAAATTAGAGATTGGGGTGAAAATCTGAAAGAAAAAGTGAGTTTGAATTCTATATTTCCAAGGCATAAATCCCCAATATCCAACAGAAGTTGCGAAGGTTACCATACCCTTTATTTTATGATGATTTGGCATCATCCCGACTTTTTGACCGCCGACGCTATGCCCCATAATGAGCTTAGGTAAATCAGGAAATTGAGTATCTAAATATTCCAAAACAGCAGGCATATCGAGTTGTCCCAACATCACATAATCGTACTTACATCCCCGCAGACCACCTTCGGGTGTGGATTCGCAGGTGCCTCTGTAATCAAATACACAAGCAACGAAACCGTTTTCTGTAAGATAATTAGCAAAAGGGAGGTAATATTCTTTGGGAGTGGCAGTGGCAGAATTGATTTGAACAACGGCTTTAGGCTGTCCCTCTGGCAATAAAAGAACGGCTGAAAGTTCAATGCCGTCCTCACATTTTATTTTTAATTTCTGTTGATTCATTTTACCAAACGATTGTTTGGCAAAAATGCAGAATGGTTTTATCAAAAACAAATATTTATTCAAATTATTTTTTAGATAACTGATTTTTGTTATTTAATTTTGATAAATTAATTTCATCAAAACAACCATTTGAATACTTGGTGCATCCTTGTAACGAACCCTATTAAATAAATCTACCATGAAAAATCACCTAAAAGTTGCAAGTGCGTTTCTACTCGTTGTTATCAGTATTATTGGATTTATGGCTTTGTATTTCTATGTCATTTATAAATAATACCATCATCTCTGAAACGAAAAAAGTCGAACATTGCCGTTCGACTTTTTTATGATTGCTTTTTAAAATTAATGGTTCTACTACGATTTATACGGAAAAACTAATCAAGTATGAACGTTGTGAAGGTTTTGAACCTTCACAACGTTCGTTCCCGTATAAATCATAGTAGAATCAAATTAATTGATTTTAAATTGTACTCTCCGATTCTTCGCCTTGTTTTCGTCCGTATCATTCGCCACTATAGGTTGCGTTTCGCCGTAGCCTTTGGCGGTCATTCTTTCACCTTTTATTCCTTTTCCCGTTAAATAATCTACAACCATTTTTGCTCTTTTTTCGGATAATTTCAAGTTTGAATCATCATTTCCTACGTCATCAGTATGAGCGGAAATCTCTACTTTAATCGTTTGATTTCCTTCCAATAAACTTACCAGACGATCTAATTCTTCATTTGAATCTGGTTTTAAATCTGCCTTTCCAGTTTCAAAAGTGATGTCTTGTAATTGCACGACTGCATCTTTTTTCAAAACTGCCAATGGCACTTTCTTCAATCGGTCTTTGAAAACATCCGCCGTGTCGGGTTTGAAGCCTCTTGAAAAGAAAGTATAACCCAACGCATTTGCCGCAAATTTATAGGCTTTTCCAATTTCAACTATCACCGTGGCAATGTCTTTCTCTACTTTCACTTCCAATAATTGCTTGGTTTCTGCATCCATTACTTTCACCTTTGGGTCTTTCAAAATGGCTTTCGTTTCTTTATCCAACAGTTGAAATTGGTAAGGAATTTTCTTGGGAATTAATTCAATATTTTTCTCAATATTATCCGTTTCTTTGGCGGTCGTCATATCCATCGAACCTTTATACGGAAAGTAATCATTCAGAAGAGTTGTGGATAATTCATACTTACTACCAACCCTGTAAATCATTGAAAATAAACCATTTGCATCAACAATGGTACTGATTGCACGCTCTTTACTATTATTACTTTTTGAGGTAATTTTTGTGGCAATCGGTTGTTTTGTGATGGCATCAATCACTTTTCCATCCACCGTTACCAACTTATATTTACGGTATTTGTCGGGAATTGTCACCGTATAAATATCGCCCGAAGTATAGTAATACATCAAATCACCAGCGGCTGAAACGGAGGCAAATTGATCATCTTCTTCAGTATTGATGTATTCCAAATTGACGGGAGTTGCCCACGAACCATCGTCTTCTTGAAAGGACTGATAAAGGTCAAATCCGCCCACGCCATCTTTACGAATTGAACTGAAAATTAACGTTCGATTATCCGCCATTATTCTTGGAGATTTTTCACAATCGCCATTAATTGGGGCGGGCAATTTCTCAGCTACTCCCCACGAACCGTCTTCTTGTTTTTTGGATAACCATATTGAATAGCAAAGGGCTTTATCCTTCCGTTTTGAGAAGCTATCACGGATAAAATAAAGGTTTTTGCCATCTGCCGAAACGGATGGAAAACCTTCGTAGGCTTTTGTGTTAACGGTTTCTCCCAACGTTTTAGGCTCAGACCAATCAGTACCATTCCAAGTTGAATAATAGATGTCCATGTCTCCTTTTCCACCTTCAAATGAAGCAAAAAAGAACAGTGTCTTACCATCATAACTAATAGAAGGACCACCAATTAAGTCGTTATCTTTACCCACTTTGTTAATGTTGGTAATGGGTTTTGCAACCGCCCATTTATTCTTTTCGTTCTTGGTGGTATAGTACAATTCCCACTTTCCTTCGCCCGCCCTGTCAGTTTCAAAAATCATCGTTTTATTGTTCGCACTGATGGAAGGAGCGTATTCATTGAACTGAGGGGTATTTACGGGAGGTCCCAACGGGCGACGGATTTGTGCCTGTGTATAAAAACTAAAAATCAGGATAATTAGTAATACTTTTTTCATGGTTATTTGTGGGTGAATAGTTTGTTGTGTTAATCCCTAACATAAAAATTCTAAAATTACCGCAAGGACGAGAAGACGCAAGTTTTTTCTTAACGTCTTCCCGTTCTTGCAGTAAGAAAACTCACTTCATACAATTATCAAAAAACAGTTTCTCCGCCTTTTTCTGACCTTTTTTGGCTAAATAACTCCAATCTAAACAGGCGTTTTTATTTATTTTCAAGGCAAAATAACTGTCGGCACGTTTATAATATGGTTCTAAGTCGAAGTCTTCCTCTTGCATTAAAATACATTTTGTATAGAGTTTTATTGCCTTCACATATTCCTTTTTCCCAAATTGTCGGTTAGCTTTTTCTTTAGTTATATCATACTGAAAATAATCAAAATTGCTCTCATTTTTACTTTTATCATCATAAACATAAACATAATTAAAGAGCGTTTCTACTTTTTTGTTATCGTATTCGGCTGGTAACCAATGTTTTTTGGTTTTATAAACTGCTTGTAATAAAGCATTATTGTAAACTGAATCACTACTTTCTTTTATTTCAATATCTTTCAAAATTCCAAACTTACTGATGGCAAATGATACCCTAAAATTACCTTTCTTGTTATCGGGGAAATTAAAATCCTCTTCAATCATATCGTAAGAAGATTCATACACTTGATAAAAATCACTTAAAATGGACGGATAATCTCCTAACGTTAATTTATATCTTGGAAAAATGTGTTCGTTGAAACGATAAGCCGTATCACCGTTGGCTTGAATGCTAATATTTGGCTTGATAAATTGCCGAAAAAAATACTGGGAAGACGATTCAGTTGTTGAAACGTAATGATACCTAATTATTTCTTCGTCTGGTATGTTTTCAAACACTCCATGAAAAATCAATTCATTTTCAGTTAATTTTTCAATGACACAAATAGTTGTTCTGTCTAATACCAGAGTATTACTCGAAATGGTGTACACGGATTGCTTAGCAGTTTTACCAGAAATCAAAACGCACACATTTGCTTTTTTGAAAATCAACATCGAAGCGGCATTTTTAGCAATACTTTCGTCTAAGACTTGGCTTCCATCTTTCATTTCTATTCGGTATTTCACCCAATTTCTCATGAGTTTTTGTTCTATACTTTTCTGCTCATCCGTAGAAGTTTGAGCAATGGATTGATACCAAAAAGAGGAAAAAATTAAAAGTAAAAATCTAATTTTCATGGGTTTATATTTTTTAATTTCTTCTTGATCTGATTCTAAGCCCCATCTGAAAACCAATCCAGAAAGTAGAATTTGTAGTTGAAGAAATGGTTTTGTAGGTAGGAATTTTATTAAATGGTTTTGTTATCCAAGAGGAAGAGTTATATTCATCAATATCCAAATATTTAATGGATGGTCCGAAAGTAACAGCAACATTTCGGGCAATTTGCTTCTCGAAACTTATATCAAATTTCCATAGAGCTGCCACATTAGGACTTAAATCATCATATTCTACCAATAAATTGGTAGTCAAATCAGTGTTTAACATCCACGAATTCCCTATTTCAAACGCCCGTCCAATTCCGTAGCCAATACCAAATATTTCTTGTTTTCGAGTGAAATTATAATGTAAAGCCAAAATATTATAAAATTTCTTTACACCCGTTTTGAAACTAAAACTGGCAGTTTGATTTTCATCCACTGATAGTTCTAAGCGTTTATATCCATTGCCGCTGCCCACGAAACTCAAAAATCCGATGGGAACAGTATCGGTTGAATCTGCAATATTAATAAACCCAATTTGCTTTCCTCCTTTCACAACTTTATGGGCAAAATTAACGGGGGAAATCTGCCAACCCACGGATTCTTTGATAATTACATTAAATCCTGCCGATAACTGAATACCACTTTCCAAGTACCCTGCAATATTAAAAGAGGAACTTATTTGTCCTCCAATCACTCCCCCACCAACAATATTTCCAACGCCCGCTATTTGTAATCCCTGCACATCATTACGAACTCCGTTCAAGATTCCACCCACCTCCAATTTACGAACACCGCCCGAATATCCCATCAATAGATTTAAAGAATAATCATTATTTATACTACCCGAAAGTAAACGATTTGTTCCGAGAAAAGGCAAAAGGGAGACCTGAAATTTTTGTCCTAAAGAATCATTTACGTTCTGGGCGTTGACTCGTTGTGAGCGACTGACGAATATTATGCCCACTTTTTTTTTAAATTCATCCCAACGATTTTCATAAAGTGTTGAGTCTATGATTGGTGAAGTTGGAAAGAGATTTTGATCGGTAATATCAGGAAATAGAGGCACCACTGGCAACGCAAGTGGTTTATTTTTGAGTGAGAAGTCCTGATTTAAAAAATTCTCTTTTTTTTCAATCGAATTATCATCGTAAACGGGTATGTCAATGGGTTTATGAATAATTGGCGTTAATTCAATGACTTCATAGGTATTTATTTCTGATTTTAAGACAAATATTCTCTTCTTATAATCAGCTTTAGTTATCACCAATTTTGCAGGTAAGGTGCTAACGTTCAGCTTGATACTATAAAATCCGTATTGATTACTAATTGTTGAAGATAAACTTTTGGGGTCGTAGATGGTGGCTTTGCTTAGGGGTTTATCCGTTTGAGTATCAATAATATAACCGCTTAAAATGATTGTTTTAGGGGATTCTTTCTGGTTATTTCGCTGTAAAATAATATAATTCCCACGCACTTTATAAGTAATAATTCCCTTAAAAATAAGATTCAAAACCTCACGAACGGGTTTATTTTGAACCATAATATCTCCCCGATTATTGACATCAAAAATGGCTGAATTATAGGAAAAAGAGAAATTTCCTTGTTTAGAAATGTTATCTAAAACAACCGATATTTTTTCATTATTGAGCCTTAAAGTAATCGGACGTTCAAGAAGAGGCGTTTGGGAAAGTGAGCAAAAAGGCATCAAGAACACGATAAAATAAAAAATATATTTTAACGGGTGGAATTTCATACTTGATGGGTTGAGCTTATAGAGTTAATAGAGTTTAATGTTGTAAGTCATAAGCAAAAAAGTAAAACGAGGTTCTTACAACTTTCTATTCACACCCTTCACCACTTAAAAGAATTGTATCGGCTTGAATATCAACTTTTAAGTTGAATGTATCGGCAATAACAGCGATTATATTTTCTAATTTTTCGTTCTCGAAAGTTGCCGTTAATTTACAGTTTCTAATTTTATCTTGGCTGAATTTTATGTCTTTCCCAAATTGTTTTGATAAGGCATCTGCAACTTCCCCTAATGTCATTTTATTAAAAACGAAAGAATTGTTTTTTTCTTCTACATTAGTTCCAACTTCAGCAATTTCTGATTTAATGATGGTATCAACATTCGCTAAAATCCCTCCTTTTTGCCCTTTCGTCAAGATGACTTGATTCTTATTTTTAGAAAATTGAACCCTTCCCGTTTTCACAAGTACCTCAACCTGAGCATTATAGGCTCTGACATTGAAGGATGTCCCCAATACTTTCACATCAGTGCCTTGTGTATGAATGATGAATGGATGAAGAGTATCGTGCTGAACCTCAAAGAAACCTTCGCCCGAAAGAGTAATCTCCCGAGTGTCACCCTCAAATGATTTTGGATAAGTTATTTCAGAATTTTTACTCAATAATATTTTTGTTCCATCGGGTAATATTTTTTCGATTGATTTATTTCCAGATTTAAACGTCAAAACATCATTCTGCGGTGTTGTAAACTGTTTAGCCGCCACAAACCAAAGTCCGAATAAAACCACCAAAACTGCGGCAATTTTCAGAAAGTTACTGACCCAATTTAATTTAAAAATGGATTTAACTTGTTGATTATCAATATTTTCTACTTCTTTTTTCTTCGCAATATTTAACTTAGTCCAAGCAGCATCAACATCCACTTTTTGTAGATTTTTTGTTCCTTCCCACACAATTTTGGAACGGTCAAAAACCTTCTGATTATGCTCAGACTCCATGATCCACTCACTAATCGTGTCCGACTCGTGGGTGTCCGTCTCATCGGCAAGGTATTTTGCTAATAAGTCGTCTATGGTTTGTTCATTATTCATTGTTTTATTGAGATAATTTTCCAATGTTGGAAACCATACAAATCTCTTTTTAGTGGTATTTTTTGTCAGATGATAGTCAGATAAAAAGCTAAACAAATTATAATTTGACGGTCTAACTATCGTCTGACCTCTGTATTGTTGAAGTGAGAGTTATTGAATTGTTGAAATTGCGATTTTACCAACAATTCAATAATTCAACAAATATTACTATAACTGGCAAATAATCGGACAGTTCCGTTCGCATAATTCTCAAGGCTTTACCAATTTGATTTTCAATAGTTTTAATTGATAGTCCTAATTTATTGGCTATTTCTTGGTATTTTAATTCCTCAAAACGGCTCATTTTAAAGATGATTCTGCATTGTTCTGGGAGTTTTTCAAGAGCGTTTTCTATTCGATTTTCCAACTCGGCTTTGTCCATAATATCAGTTGCAGAATCGAAGGTTTCTTCTAAATAATCCCCTACATATTGGCGATACGTTTCTTGAATTTTTAAGTGTTTCAAGCGATTCAGACAAGTATTATGAACGGCTCGGTATAGGTATGATTTTAAAGAAACATTAATTTCTATTTCTCCTCGTTGTTCCCAAAGCTTCAAAAAAATGGATTGTACAACTTCCTCAGCATCGTCCATATCTTTCAAAATTCCGCACGCATAGTTGCATAAGGCTTGGTAATATTTACGAAAAATTGTTTCATAAACTCGTTCATTACCTTGACGGATAGCCAATAAAATATCTGAATCTGGAATTTGTATCATTAGAGGAAGTGAGGCAAATTAGCAACGCCACAAAAATACAATTCCATTCGGATATTTCATCTTTAAGACAATCAATTTTCATTTTACCCCTACTCAATTATCAATGCACCATCACCCGCTCCAAACTCGCCCATACGATTTCGCCCATGGTTTTGCAGGCTAAAAATTTATCTGATTTGTAATACTTTGCCAATTCCGTTTTAAGTTGATTGGTGTTTTCTTCCGAAGAAATATCGTCTTTCGCCATCACAGACATCAGTTCATAAATCCGTTGATTTTCAACTTTCAAACGTCCCGAAATCAGCGAGCGTTCTTCGGTTCTGTATTGCTCAACGGATTCGGGAGTCATGTGCTTCATACCCATTTCAATCAAAGGATTATTTTGTTTGAAGTATTGAGGCATATAGACCGTTCGCTTGCCTTCGTAGGACTGTTGGTCAAAATCAATGGCTCTGATTCGGTAGTAATCCTCCTCAAAATCGGGCGTAATATCCACCACAAAATTAGATGAGTGCATATCGCCCAAAAGTATCACTAAGCATCGCTCATTAAATTTAATAAACTCTTTTGCCAAACGAATTTGATTTATTTTTGGGTTATTCAAATAAGATTGGAAGAATTGATCGCCCGGAATTCCCGCAATATGTTCTTCAACTAAGGTATTTTCATTAGTCAAATAACTAATTCGATTGGGCGATAATAGATGTTCAAGTTCCATGCCATAAACCCGTGAACAATCTGCTCTTTTTAAGTAGAAATAATCAAAATTATCATTTACTCTATTGACAATTCTGATGCGAAAAGGTTGCGTGTTGCCGTAGGTACACAAGTCCACACGGTCGATGGTAAGGTGTTTGATAACTGCCTGATTCCCTTCGGTTTTGAGGTCGGCATAAATCTTCTTTAACCCATCATAAATATGCTCAATTTCACTATATGGAAAGAAAACGGTTATCCAAAGGGTATCATTTCCTTTTTTATCATATAAACTTATGGAGCTTTCAAACCTCAGTAAATCAGCGTATTGGATAGGCATAATCGTTTCCCTACCGTATTTTTTGAGGTATTTACGAAGTTGAAGATTGATTTTGAAAGGGATTTTTTTCTTGGAGATTAATGCCATAATATCGTCAAGGATTTTGGGTTAGTTATGATGAATCATCAAAACAACTAATTGATTTTCAGCTACTTAATCAAAATGTAAAATTATTTTATTACACTTCAACATTTTTACAATCTGTTCGTTTTTCTTAAAAAAACAAATGTAGGATAAATAAGAACATAGTTTTGACTTTATTTCTCTAAATTGTTACTTTAAATCTTTTAAAAAATAATCATTTTATTAATTGTATGATAATCAAGCATTTACAAATTTATTTTTTGGTTTTCTCTCTTATTAGTCTAACCAGTTGCATCGACACTTACGACGTAGATTTTAATCAAAAGAATAATGTTTTAGTCGTTGAAGGTTTCCTGACTGATAACTATCAAAACCCAGACACTATCAAAATTCAGTATTCTATCTACAACGATGGGAATACATTTGTAAGACCTATTTCTTCGGTAAAAGCCGTAATCGTGTCATCCGAAACGAATAAAGAAATTAGTCTTATTGAGCAAAAAACGGGTGGATTTCTGCCACCAAATGATTTTAGGATAAATCCATCCGAAAAGTATTTTCTGAGATTTTCATTACCGAACGGACAACAATACGAATCTTCAGCGGAACAGCTTGTCCCGACCCCACCAATTTTGAAAACGTACGATAAATTTAACCCCCAAGGAAGATTATCTAACAACGGGAAAAAATTGTATTCTACCAGTGATGTTTTCTTGGATTTTAAAGATACTCCCAATCAAAAAAACTTTTATTTATGGCGATATACCCACCTCGAACAAATTGTTCATTGCACCACTTGTTATACTTCACAATATGATCTACGAACGCTCGGATGTACTATAAAACTCCCTTCATTCAACAGAACGCCCTATTATGATTATCAATGTTCTGGAGAATGCTATGCCATCATAAAAGGAAGGTCTATCAACGTAATGTCTGATGTGGTTTCGGACGGCGATTTAGTAGCGGGAAGATTAATCGCCAAAATTCCTTTCTATTTTTTGAAAGGATGTTTAGTTGACATTGAACAAATGAGCATTTCTCCACAGGCTTATGGTTTCTTCAAAAATCTTGAATTGCAATCTCAAGCAACGGGAGGATTGGCAGATACTCCTGCGGCGGCAATTGTTGGAAATATCAGAAATATCACCAATCCATCGGATAAAGTGGTAGGATATTTTAGTGTGGTATCGGTTCAAAAAAAGGGTCACTGGGTGGATAGAAAAGGAGCAAGTGGAGATTTTGAATACATTTTAGAACACGTTCCGTTTGAAGAGCCACCCTCGATGGATACATTTCGTCCGCCAGTGGTGAAATGTGCAAAAAGTGACACACGTACACCTGTGAGACCCGCTGGTTGGCAGTAAAGTTATTTTGTGTAAAATTCCATTGCAAATTCTTCGATAATTTTATCGATCTAAATTATTATTGAAATTTCCAGACAAATTTCCAACATTCATGAACATAAAAACACTTGCATCATTTCTATTATTCTTTTTGTTTTCCTTCCAATTTAGCAGCTTTTCGCAACAATCTCAACCCGTTACAATCACTGTGAAAGATTCGAGTGATTATACCCCTTTGAAGGATGTGATTATAAAAATTGATGCTAAAAGAGCTAATCTTTCATCAAACGATAAGGGCATTCACACGTTTTTCTTGCCCCCTGGTGAATATGCTCTTACGGTTAGTCATTTTGGATATAGATCATTTCGTGAGCGATTAATCATTAAAAAGTCTGAAGTAAAATTATCAGTAAGTCTAATAAATGTTGCCAAAGAATTAGATGAAATAACGGTTAATAGTCAGGTAATTAATGGCAATGTTTCACGTCCACTTCTGGGTGTTTCTGCCTTGAGCATCAAAGCTATTAAGAAAATTCCCGCCATGATGGGCGAAACGGACGTTTTGAGAGGTTTGCAGATGCTTCCAGGGGTAACCTCGGTGGGTGAAGCCGCTAATGGTGTGAATATTCGTGGCGGAACAACGGACCAAAATCTTATTCTTTTAGACGATACGCCTATTTTTAATCCCACGCACCTTTTCGGATTGTTCTCCATTTTCCCTCCCGATGCTGTTTCTGGGTTGGAATTATACAAGGGAGGAATTCCCGCAAAATTTGGCGGTCGTGCTTCCTCCGTAATTGATATTAACCTAATTAATCCTTCCTTAAATAAATTCAAAATGACGGGGGGAATTAGTTTGGTTTCTAACCGATTGACGATTGAAACGCCGATAGTAAAAGAGAAACTATCCATCATGATTTCGGGAAGAGCTTCTTTCAATGATTTCATCTTCAAATTGGGACCACCAAAATTGCAGAATATCAAGGCTAATTTTTATGATTTGGCGACTAAATTATTCTATAAAATGAACCCCAATAACACTTTTACTTTTTCAGGATATGTGAGTAAAGATTTCTTTCAGACAGATTTGTTGGGCACAATTGGTAATGTAAATGCAACCTCCACACAATATGACTATCAAACGGCGAATGCGGCTTTGAAGTGGTTTCATGCGTTTAATTCCAAATTAAACTTACAAACCAGTGCCATTTATACTGATTATCAACCCCAAACTCTGCTGCCCGAAATAAACTCTGACAATAAAGTTTCATTGGAGTCTGGCATTCTGTATAATCAATTGAAATCAAGTTTGAATTATAACCTCAATGAACAACACAGTTTAGAGGGCGGCATCAGTACGATTTTATACCGAATCAATCCTGGTACTTTAAATCCTGGAAGTTCTAAGAGTGTAAATTATCGTTCAGTTCCCGAAGAAAGAAGCACAGAATCAGGAATTTACATCGAAGACGAATTCACGGTGAACAGTAAACTAACACTTTCTGTTGGTCTGAGATATTCATTTTATAGTGCTTTGGGAGGAACTGTCAGGAATTATAATCCATTATTATCCAAATCCGATTTTAGTGTTACTGATTCAACCCTTTATCAATCAAACGAAACTTCAGCATCTTATGGTGGACTTGAACCAAGAATTGCGGTAAAATACTCACTTTCAGAATTGACTTCTTTCAAGTTTGGATACAGTTTGATGCGTCAATATTTACAGGTCGTTTCCAACACAACCACTCCCCTACCAACCTCCCGTTGGGCAACCAGCAATGCTTACATAAAACCCCAGATTAGCGAATTATATTCAGGTGGAATTTTTAAAAATTCAAGAAATAACATCTATGAATTTTCTTTAGAAGGATATTACAGAAATACTGAAAACGCCTTAGATTTCAAACCAGGAGCAGATTTCTTATTTCAGCCTTACATAGAAACTCAAACGTTGCAAGGAAAAGGCAAAGCCTATGGCGTGGAATTGATGGTCAGTAAAAAGAAAGGAGAGGTTACTGGCTGGGTAAATTACACCTATTCCAGAGCCTTAAATCAAGTTAAAGTCAGCGATAGATTCGATGAGCAAATAAACGGCGGAAACTGGTATGCCACCAATTATGACCGTCCGCATAGTTTCAACGCCACCATCAGTCTTTCGCAGGGGAAACACCATGAATTTGGGTTTACATTCGTGTATAATACGGGCAGACCATTCACCGTTCCAGAGGGTTTTGTGCAATATAACAACGTGAAATATCCTTTTTACGTGGAAAGAAATAACGACCGAATCAAAGATTATCACCGTTTAGATTTTTCATGGACAATTCGCAATCCGAGTATGCAAAAGAAGCGTTGGGAAGGTTCTTGGACGTTTGCCGTCTATAATTTATACGCCCGTGCTAATGCTTACTCCGTATATTTAAGGTCAGAAAAAGGACTAAATGCTTATCAATTAACGATATTTGGTTCACCCATTCCTTCGTTGACTTATAATTTTAAATTCATGTAGATTGATTTGGAAAGAATAGAATTTTAAAAAGAAAATCTATTCTTTCCGAAAAATAATTTTTACTTTTACATACTTTTAATCATTAACATCTAAATTTTAAGGACATGGCAAAAGGAACTGGAATGCAGAAGGCTGTTAAAAAAGAGCCTCTGAAAACTGCGAAGGAAAAGAAAGAGGAAAAAAGAGAGAAAAAAGCAAAAAGAGATTAAATCAAGAACACCATATTCTGGTGTTTTTTTTATTTGTAAATATGATGGCAGTAAATAGAATCAACATAAATGAATTTTTGGAATTGGCGAAAACGCACTTGGTTATAGACGTGCGTAGTCCAAGTGAATATGCTCATGCTCATATTCCCAATGCTCACAGTATGCCCCTTTTCACTGATGAAGAACGCAAAGTTGTGGGAACGGCATACAAACAATTAAGCCGTGAAAATGCTATCAAATTTGGCTTAGATTATTTCGGTCCAAAGATGAGAAAAATGGTTGAGGAAGTGGAAAAATTATCAAAAGTATCTGATAAAGAACCACATACATCAAAAAAAATTCTCGTTCATTGTTGGCGGGGCGGTATGCGGAGCGGGGCAGTTTCTTGGCTTTTAGATTTATACGGCTTCCAAGTTGTAACGCTGGAAGGTGGTTATAAAGCCTATCGAAATTGGATTTTGCAACAGTTTGAAAAGCCTTTTAATTTCAAAATCATTGGCGGTTTTACAGGTTCGGGGAAAACGCCTTTATTGTATGGCTTACAGAAAAATAAGCAAGCGATTATTGATTTGGAAGGACTGGCGAATCATAAAGGTTCGGCTTTGGGTGGCATTGGTCAACCGCCACAGCCTTCACAAGAAATGTTCGAGAATTTGTTGGGAATGGAATTATCAAAGTACGACGAAACGACTCCAATTTTCTTGGAAGATGAAAGCCAGAGAATTGGAAATATGCAAATTCCGATGGCAATGTGGCACAATATGCGAAAAGGTCTGGTTTATTTTATGGACATCCCTTTTGAAGAAAGACTGGATTATTTAACTGTGGAATATGGAAAACAGAACAAAACCGATTTAGTAAACGCCATCATGCGAATTCAAAAGCGTTTGGGCGGCTTGGAAACCAAAAATGCGATTAATTATATATTGGAAAATAACTTAAAAGAAAGTTTCAGAATTTTATTGAAATACTATGATAAATGGTATGAAAAAGGTTTATACAATCGTGAAAATGTAATAGAACAGATTAAAAAAATAGAGTCACAAGTAGTTGATAATGAAGTTAATACAGATATTTTAATGAGTAATATAAAGTAGCACACGGATTTAACGGATTAGACACGGGTTTTTATTTTTAAATATTTTGAGAGAAGATTCTTAACTAAAAATGGTTCTTCTACAATTTATACGGTAAATCATAGTATGAGCTAACGCTGGCAGGGTTTTGAACCCTGCCAGCGTTCATTCCCGTATAAATTGTAGTTGAACCCTAAAAATCTAATCAAAATCCGTGTCCAATCCCTAAAATCCGTGTGCCGTCACCACCAAATGGAACAAATAAAATTAACCCAATATTCACACGGGGCAGGTTGTGGATGCAAGATTTCACCGCAAGTTTTAGACGTAATTTTGAAAGGCAATATTGCCATGCCCGATAACGATAAATTGATTGTTGGAAACCACAGCAAAGATGATGCGGCGGTCTTGGACATGGGCAATGGAACAGCACTGATTTCTACCACCGATTTCTTCATGCCCATTGTGGACGACCCTTTTAATTTTGGCAGAATTGCCTCAGCCAATGCAATCAGTGATGTTTATGCCATGGGAGGCAAACCCGTTTTAGCGATTGCTATCCTCGGTTGGCCCATCAATAAATTGTCTCCCGAAGTGGCTCAACAAGTCATTGATGGTAGTAGAAGTATTTGCAAAGAAGCGGGAATTTCTTTGGCGGGCGGACACAGCATCGACTCGCCCGAACCCATTTTTGGTTTGGCAGTAAACGGCATCGTTCCTATCGAAAATATTAAACAGAACAACAAAGCACAAGAAGGTGACGTATTATTTTTGACCAAACCTTTGGGGGTTGGAATCTTGACGACTGCCGAGAAAAAAGACATTCTCAAAGACGAACACAAAGACTTGGCGGCAAATCAAATGATGCAATTGAACAAAGTGGGCGAAGAATTAGGCAAATTAAGTTCAGTAAATGCCATGACGGATGTGACGGGTTTCGGATTGTTGGGACATCTTACCGAAATGGCAGAAGGTAGCGGATTGAGTGCAGTTATCGACTTTAAAAATGTTCCATTAATTACAGAATCCATTTTTGAATACATCGAAAAAGGCTCCGTTCCAGGCGGAACTAACAGAAATAGAGATAGTTACGGACATAAAATTGCGGATATGTCAGAAGAAAAATGGGCAATTTTAGCCGACCCACAAACCTCTGGCGGATTGCTGATTGCTGTCAGTAAAGATAAAGTCAATGAAGTGATTAATGTACTGACAACCAATGGATTAGAAGATTTTATTATGCCGATTGGGTATTTGAAAAGTGTGGGAGAGTTTGTTGTTGAGGTGATTTGATAGGTAAAAATTGTCAATTTTTCTACTTATAAAAGAAAGAACGCAGGCTGGGTTCAAAACCCAGCCTGCGTTAATCCGACAATTGAATTCTTTTATACACTAACGTAAAAAATAAATTTCAAAACTACTCAATTAAGATGTTTAAAACTAAACTTTAAAAAATCTTAACATGAAAATCACACAACTTTTCAAAGACTTTTCCGATAGCGAAAAATCTGGTGGAATCACATTAATTGTCTGCACAATCATCTCCATAATTTTAGCAAATACTGCCTTTGGAGAAAGTTACACGCATTTTTGGCACTCGAATTTAGGGGGACAAAGTATTGAATATTGGATTAATGATGGCTTAATGACCATCTTTTTCCTCCTCATCGGGCTTGAATTAGAAAGAGAAATCTACATCGGCGAACTATCAAAAATTAAGGATGCCTTACTCCCTATTTTTGGAGCATTAGGAGGAATGGCGATTCCAGCGGGGATTTATTTATTGCTCAATTTTGGAACTCCTACGCAATCAGGAGCAGGCATTCCGATGGCAACGGACATTGCTTTTGCTCTTGGAATTTTATCTTTATTGGGCAATAAAGTCCCAACTTCACTCAAAGTATTTCTTACAGCATTAGCAGTGATTGACGACTTAGGGGCAATTATGGTGATTGCAATTTTCTATACAAAAGCCATTATTTGGACAAATTTATTTACCGCAATGGGTGTTTTTGTTTTCTTAATTATACTTAATCGTTTGAAAATAAGAAACTTAATCCCCTACTTAATTGGCGGTGTTGTGATGTGGTATTTCATGCTGCATTCAGGTGTTCATGCCACCATCACGGGTGTACTTTTGGCATTTGCTATTCCTTTTGGCAATGGTGATGATAAATCAACTTCTTTTATTTTACAGCACTTTTTGCACAAACCCGTTGCCTTTGTTATCCTTCCTCTCTTCGCCTTAGCCAATACTGCCATCATGGTCAATACAGATTTGGGAGAAATTATTTCTCAAAAATTCAGTTTAGGAATTTCTTTAGGATTGATTATTGGCAAACCAATTGGCATTGTCCTACTTAGTTTTTTAGCGGTCACTTTGGGTATCTGCAAACTTCCAGACGACTTAAATTGGAAATCAATTATTGGCGTTGGATTTTTGGGAGGAATAGGATTTACGATGTCCATTTTTATTACTTTATTGGCTTTTGATGATTTGAACCTACAAAACGGTTCAAAAATTACCATACTTATTGCTTCCGTGGTTGCTGCATTGATAGGGTTTGTACTTCTTCATTTTGCTTTGAAAAGAGTAATTGTCAGTTCTGGAAATTTATAAATTTAATTTGAATGAGCTCATGTAAATATTAGGTTCTTCAAAATTCAAGCATTAAACTATTAATTTTAAGATAAATACTTTAATTTTGGGTAACTATTATTTATGAACAGGTAATAAGATAATTTTAAACTAAATTACTATCAATGAGATAGTTAAGTAAAGTTTAATTAACTAATTAATCATTATCGACTGCTTAATCCCAAAACACAATTATGTTGAAGCAAAATGTAGAAGTATTTAATCAAAATGTACAAGAAAATGGCGGTTTTTTGTACACCACCAACTCAGAGTTTTCATCTTTTGTGGCGAATAAAAGAATTTCGGAAGAGATTTTTAAATTCATCAAACCACAATACAAAACGCTGATTGATATTGGTTGTGGAGATGGCTCATACACAAACGAAATCAAACAAAACTTTCCACATTTGGAGGTTAGAGGTTTTGACCCAGCCTCAAAAGCCATTGAGAAAGCAAGTGTAATTTATCCAGATGTGATTTTTGAAGCCGTAAATCTTTTGGACGAAAATCTGCAAGTTCCAGCTAAAAAATACGATGTGGGCGTTATCAGAGGGGTTTTGCACCATCTGAGTGATCAACAGAAAGCGATTGAAAATGCTTTTAAATTAACCGATAATATCATCATTATGGAGCCAAATGGTAATAATCCCATTTTGAAATTAATCGAAAAAACATCCAAATATCACATCGAACACGAAGAACAATCTTTCTTTGAATGGAATCTAAAAAAATGGATAAATAATGCAGGTGGAAATGTTACAAACTGGTCGTATGTCGGATATGTGCCATTTTTCTTTCCAACACCGGCCGCAAAATTAATTTATTGGATGCAACCATTCTTAGAAAGAGTACCAATCTTAAAACACGTTTTTTCAGCTCAATTTATTATCGCTTGTAATAAGAAAAAGTGATACTTTTGTAAGGAAATTTCAAAACACGGAACTTACATTCCGTGTTTTTTTAATCCCATTTTTATGAATTTTATTCGTTTCTCTTATTTTTTGCTTTTCATAATCGTTGTTCTTGGCTTCGGGCTTAGAGTGTATAATCTTGATAAACACGGTATCTTTTTGGACGAAAAAGCCACAATACTCATAAGTCAAGGAATGGCAATGGAAGGAAATTCTCAGAAAAATTGTTTCCATACCCCAGGCAAAAACACCTTTACTCCCAGAGAATTTTGGGAACCCAAAACCATTCAAGATTTTTATGATAGCATTCGTAGAAGTGATATTGGCAATAGTCCTTTCTATTATCTGATTTTGCATAATTGGATAAAAGCCTTCGGAATGTCTGATTTTTCGATTCGTTTTTTGTCTGTACTATTTAGCTGCTCCATCATAATTCTTCTTTTCTTCTTTATCAAAGAACACTTCCAAAGCGTCAAATTGGCTCTTTTAGCTTGTTTTTTGATGGCAATCGAGCCTTTTTTTATTGCCATTAGTCAACAAACTCGCAATTATTCGATGAGTTTTTTCTTGACTTTGCTTGCCACCCATATATTCTTGAAAATTATTAAAAATGAGGAAAAAAACGTAAAATCCTTAAAATTATACTGGATTTACGGCATTCTTTCAGCCCTTTGTCTTTTGTCACATTTCTTGACGGCAGTGGTCTTTATGGTTCACGGACTATACGTTTTGCTTTTCGTTAGAAAGTCTCGACCTTGGTTTTTATTGCCCGCATTTTTAATGATTGGGGCTTTTGCTTTTGGGTATTGGATTGTTTACGGAGGGGGAGATTATACCTTCAAAACACTCGATTATCAAGCAAAATTATATTATAAAGAAGCTCGTTTAGTCCCAAATCCGCACGTGGGTTATATTGACCCTGCCACCATTTCAAATGTTACCAAAAAGTCTGTTCCAATCTTCACTGATTTGTTCATTGCCAGTAATAATATTCTTTCAAACACCGTTGGTAAAAAGAATATTGTGTTGGCAATTTTGATAGCACTATTTTCTATTTTTTCTTTATCAAAATATCAAAAAACAAGGAAAAACCTGTGGATTTGGCTTATTTTGGGCGTAAATGCCCTGGGATTTGTCTTTTACACGACGGCAAAATGGCAGTATTTAGAAGTCGTAAATTGTGGTCTTTTATTATACCTTTTCATACAACATTGGCAAAATACAAAAGAGCAAATGGAGAAAAGACAACTTTGGTTTTTATTGTTTTTGACCTTTATTCCAACCTTGTTTTTGATTGTGATGACTTTCAAAAGTGGACATACTTTTGGCTTAACGCAACGATATTCGGGTTTTTCTTTTCCCTATTCAATCATCTTTGTAAGCATTGCATTGCTGAATGCCAATTTCAAAGTAAAACCTTTAAATTATGCAATTTGGGCGGTTTTTGCCGTTCAGTTATTCTTTGTTGGATTGACCGTTAGAACGGTTTTGAACGACGAATCGCTGAAATATAATTACCGTGGCAAAGCCCGTGCTGAAAATCCCTATCCCAAAATTGCCGCTGAATTAGTAAAACAATATCAGACGGGTGATACGATTGCTTATCCGTCATATACCAAAGATTACTACCAAGAAGACAAATATGTATCGAATATTAAACGCTCAGTCTTGGACGCTCAATACGTTAATTTATACCTCCCAAAAGACGCAGATTACATACAAACCATTGATGCTAAGGAACTTAACAAAGTGATTCTACGCAAAAGGGATGGCAGAAAAATAGTCGTTTTTGATTTGAAAGGGGATACATTTAGGTATTAGGTGAAAGGAGTAATGGGATTACTTTCTTAATAATTGTTAATCAAATTGTCATTTAAACGACATTTTTCAAGAATAGATTAACTTATTTTTGAAAAATCTTAAATTTTCTAAATAATCACAAAGTATGAAAAAAGCATTCTTATTTCTCTCTCTCTCAATTTTAAGTTTTGGAGCAGTGGCTCAATTAGGTACATCTGCTGAATTGGGTGGAGCAATTGGTTCTTCGACTGTTAGTATTAGTGCCTCTGGTTTTCATAATTGGGGCATTGGCTCCAAAAAGAAATTTTACGTAGGCACAGGCATAAGGTTCACTTCATTTTTTGGAAGTAATGTCAATTTTACGACCGCCCCAGCAGTTTTAACGGCTGATGATAAAAATGTTGATACACTTTCGGCTCCAAGTCCAGGCGTTAGTTCTCTGAACTTAACCATCAATTTAGGCTACAAAATTTCCGAAAAATTTGACGTTGGATTTAATATTGATGCGATTGGATTTTCATTTGGACCAACTGGTTCACCTTCTTACATCAGAAACGGAAAGTCAACCCCCAGTTCGGCGAGTCCTACATCAACAAATATTTTACTAATAGGTGATAATGACAAAGGGTCATTAAATTCTCACTTGTATATTCGTTATAAATTTTCTGACCATTTGGGGTTGAAAGTTGCTTATCAATATTTATTTAATGAATTAACGACCACCACCAAAATACAAACAATTCCATCAGCAAATGATAGATTCAGAGCCAAGTCTGGGATGATTTATGCGGGGTTGAATTATAGTTTTTGAGAAAAAATTTATTATGAATAGAAATCCCTTTTCCTTTGTTGGTGAAGGGATTTTTGTTTTACGTAATTTCGTAAAATAACTAACTAAATCCCAACCTCATGAACTGGTTTGACATAAAAAATATCGAAGAAATTGATACACCCGCTTTGTTGATTTACAAAGACAGAGCAACACAAAACATCGAAAAAGCCCTATCCTTGGTGCATTCCGTTGAGCAATTACGCCCCCACGTAAAAACGCATAAACTCTTGGAAATCAGCCAGATGATGATAGATTGTGGTATTCACAAATTCAAATGTGCCACCATTGCCGAGGCTGAAATGCTGGGATTGGCAAAGGCAAAAGATGTATTAATTGCTTTTCCTGTGGTAGGTCCGAAAATCAAGCGTTTACAAGCATTAATTTTGAAATATCCCGAAACAAAATTCTCTTGTTTAATTGATAATATTGACACGGCAAAAGACCTTTCAGATTGCCTTTCTAACGATATAGTTGACGTTTATATTGACCTAAATGTGGGCATGAATCGCACGGGAGTATCAGTCGAAAATGCGTTTGATTTATATAAAAAAACCTCTAATTTAAGTGGAATTCACGTTATTGGACTTCATGCCTACGATGGACATATTCATGATACGGACGTTTTACAACGAAAACATAAAGCCGATAAAGTTTTCCAATTAATTACTTTGGTACAACTTGAAATTGAAAAATTTTCTGAGAAAAAGCTGAAAGTTGTGGTGGGTGGCTCGCCTACTTTTTCGATTCATTCCCTTGCCCATGAAGACGTTGAAGTGAGTCCAGGCACCTTCATTTTTTGGGATGCAGGATACAAAGAAACCATGCCCGATTTTGATTTTCTCTGGGCGGGAATCATTGCCACCCGAGTAGTTTCAATTATTGACAAAACCACTCTTTGCCTTGATTTAGGACATAAATCCATTGCTGCCGAAAACCCATTGCCACGCATTAAATTTCTTGTTAATGACGAAATAATTCCCGTCGGACAAAGTGAAGAACATTTGGTCGTTCAAGTTGAAAACACCTATAAATATTCCATTGGCGATGTTTGGTATGGCGTGCCAATCCACATTTGCCCAACGGTTGCTTTGTATAATGAAGTACAAATCGTGGAAGAAAATATGGTTATTGATGCTTGGAAAGTGATTGCGAGAGATAGGAGAATTACGGTTTAGACATCATTTAAAAGGCGTTAATTCCACTTTCCGAAATTCCACTTCTGCACCTTCCGCTTGCAAAGCCACTTGCCCTTTCTGAACCGTTGCTCCAAATCCATCGTTCACAAGGTTGCCATTTAGCGTTACTTTAATTTTATCTCCACTACATTCCACGACCATTTTATTCCATTCTCCAAGCGGTTTTTCAGAATTATCGGTAAGGTTTGGAATTCTTCTTTCTTTCCCGTCAACACTTCCCCAATTTGCTTTCGGACCTCTTCTTTTTTCCATATTTGGCACGCTAATATCCTCAGTGATACACCAAAAATCTCCCGCATTATCGTGCATCATTTGCACTTCAATAGACTTTGGGAATTGCTTGTATAATGCCCGCAATGTAGAAGCATGAACCAAAACACCACAATTGCCAGGCTTCCCCGCAAAGCGATATTCCAATTCCAAACGATAATTTTCGTATTTCTCTTTCGTAATTAAATGCCCTTGTGGCTCTCCCAAACTCACTAATAAACCATTCCGAATGATGAAAGGATTGATAGCCTTTGGGTCTTTATCCATCGCTGGCACATCCACAAACCAATTATTCAAATCCTTGCCGTTGAAGAGATTGATGGTCTTTTGGGCGAAAGTGGTTGTTGAGATTAGGGATAATATGAGGATTAGCTTTTTCATGGGTTTGGGGTTTAAAATAAATCATCTAAGGTAATAGTTGATTGCAAAAGGGCATTGGCTTCGCTATTTTGTACTAAGCCACCCGCTGTGATGAATGTTGTAAAAATTGTTTTTTTATTTTTAGTAAAGTGATTAAAAGCCGTCATTTTCAAACGCATTTCTTGGGCATAATTTTTGGTAATAATGTACGGATTTTCGTTAAACTTTATTTCACAAACGTTGATTGCTTTATCTCCTCTATCAATCAGCATATCAATTTGAGCACCTTTCATTTCATCATCTCCACGGTTTGACCACGACGAAACGGTGGTTTGTATGCCTGAAATCCCTAATGCTTTGATGATATTATTGCTATGGTAAAAGCATACATTTTCAAAAGTCAATCCGCTCCAAGTCTTCCATTGTTGGGTATTTTGAACTGCCATCCAATTTTGAAATTTCTTTATTTTTTTGAAATTTACGTAAAATAATGAATAATTATCAATCACTTTGTAATGGATAATTTTCCCATTTTTAGCGTACTGCATTTGCGTTTCTATGAATCCCGATGCTTCTAATTCTTCCAAAATATTGCTAAACCAACCACTCGAAATCACTTTACATTTTACCAGAACCTCCTCTCGAGTTAATCCATAGCGATTTTGAGCTAATATTTCTACAATTTGTTTATACAACCCCCCTGCTCCGAACAAAGACGAAAATAAATATTCAAACTCATCTGAGAGCAATCCGTCTTTGTCAAAAACCAATCTTTCAATTGCCATAGCGGGCGTTTCACCTTTCCTGACTTGGTTGAGATAATGCGGCACTCCTCCGAGCATCATGTATAATTCTGTGATATGAAATCTACTGAGCGTCAATGATTTAGATTGAAAAAATGCTTCTGTTTCCGCTAAGGTAAAAGGTTTGAGGACAATTCTTTTGGTAACTCTATTATATAAACCACCTTTACTTTTTTCAATTTTTTGAATCATCCAAGCCGCTGCAGAGCCGCATATTATCACTACGACATCTTTCCGTGCCGAAGCCCAACCATTCCAAAAACCCTCAAATGCTGTCAAAAACCGTGATTTTGGGGTTGCCATCCAAGGAACTTCATCTAAGAATATTACTTTCTTAGATTTTTGCTTGTTGCTGGTAATCAATACTTTCAACATATCAAATGCCTCAAACCAATCATTTGGTATTTGGACAGGCATTTCACTTTTTGAAGCACTCTTAATACAAGAAGCAAATTCTTTTAATTGTTCTGGTAAAGTTGCCTCAAATAAACCACTGGTACTGAAAATCATTTCATTCGCAAAATGTTCTCGCACCAAATAAGTTTTCCCGATTCTACGTCTGCCATACAAAGCAATTAATTCACTTTGCAATGATTGCAGTGCTTCATCCAATACTTTGCGTTCGTTGATTCTTCCTATCATTTTTTCTTATAATTCTCCAAATATAAGAAAAAATCATGTATTTGGAGAATTATAGATTTTTATAATTCTCCAAATCCCGTAAAAAATCATGGATTTGGAGAATTATAGAATTAATAATAAGAGTTTATGTCAAAAAAAGAGGCTAATTACAAACTTTAAAATTGCCATTACCCTCTGTTTATCAATTAGTTAAAAAATGTTTTTCACGAATCCCCTACTCCACATAATCCAAATCCTTCGTAAAAGTCTCCTCCACCTGCGTGGTTGCCCAGAAGGCGACGGCGAAACAAATTACGCCCACAATCATGGCTGAATTTAGTAATCCGTAAGTTGGCATTAAGGCTCTGAAACCTAAGGTGATTGGGATTAATGCCCCTCTCACAAAATTGGGTACGGTGGTTGTTACGGTAGCTCTGATATTTGTTCCAAATTGTTCGGAGGACATCGTGACAAAAACTGCCCAATAACCGCCAAAGAAGCCTAAAATGAAGCAAAGCCAGTAAAAATTATTGGCAGATATTCCGAAAGCATTGAGATAAATTATGGTGAAAACCACTGCCATTCCCACAAAAATATAAATCGTTTTCTTTCTACTTTTCAATATTTGACTAATTAGTCCACTCAAAAAATCACCAATTGAAAGTCCTGCATAACAATACATAATTGTTTTTCCGCCTGATATTTCGCCTTGAACGTTTAGGGCTTTACTCATTTCAGGAGCAACTAAAACTAAGATTCCAACGACGTACCAGACTGGTAAACCTATCAGAATACAATAAAAATATTTCATAAAACGCTCTCTATTCGTAAATAGACTAAGAAAATCACCTTTTTGAACATTTTTCTCTACATTCTGAAAAAGCACAGATTCAAACGTTCCGAAGCGAAGAATCAACAAGAATAAACCCATACCTCCACCGATGAAATAGCAAGTTCTCCACCATTCTGGGTCTTGGCTATATCCGCCTACGACTGCCGCAGTTACTGCTCCCAACGCACCTGTACCCGCAATGAGTAAGGCTCCGATGCCTCTTTTTTCTTTGGGTAAGGTTTCGTTCACGAGTGTGATGCCCGCCCCTAATTCTCCCGCAAGTCCGATACCTGCGATGAAACGTAGGATTCCGTATTGCGTGATGGCATCCATAAATGTTGTATCATTCACAAATCCGTTTAAAGTATTGGCAGTTGAATACATCAAAATTGAGCCAAAAAGTACGGATTTTCTTCCTTTTTTATCACCCCAAACGCCCCACAAAATTCCTCCAATCAACATTCCAGCCATTTGAATATTGAATAAAGTAAGTCCTTGTATGAGTTGTTGAGCTTTGTTTAATCCCAAACTGGCAAGGCTTGGATTGCGGACTACGCCAAAAAGAATGAGGTCATAAACATCCACAAAATAGCCCAAAGCGGCTACGGCAATGAGGATTTTAGCATTTTTTGAAATGGAGGTATTGGTTGAAATTGGAATGGTGGTCATGATTTTATGGGAGATTAAGCAGTACAGATTAGACCACGGATAATACGGATTTGACGGATTTACACGGATTTTATTATGTGACTGTAAGACGATAGTTACATTAATAAGTAAGTATTTTACTAAGCATTATATTTTTTTGTAAACCTAAATCCGACTATGCGTCCCAGTGAAAATCCGTAAAATCCGTATCATCCGTGGTCTAACTTTATATGTCGTATTCATATCACCACCTCGACAAAACCTGCGTACGGTGGGCATCAATTTTGAGAAAGATAAATAATAAAATCGAAAATGACCAGAGTGATGACCCTCCGTAACTGAAAAAGGGCAGAGGAATTCCAATTACAGGCATTAGGCCTATTGTCATACCAATGTTTACCATGAAGTGAAAAAACAGAATGGAGACAACCCCGTAGCCATAGACTCGGGCAAATCGGGACTTTTGCCTTTCTGCCAGATAAATTACTCGCAGTAAAAGCCCCAAAAATAGTCCTACGACCAATAAACTACCCGCAAAGCCTTCCTCCTCTCCTACCGTACAGAAAATAAAATCGGTTGATTGCTCTGGTACGAAGTCAAATTTTGTTTGTGTTCCCTGTAAAAAGCCTTTACCCACAAGCCTTCCTGAACCAATAGCAATTTTTGCTTGACGGACGTTATAACCCGTTTTCTTTCTATCAAAATCTGGGTCAACCAATACTTTTATACGATTGCGTTGATGTTCTTGAAGGATATTATTTACTGCCCAATCCACACCCGTAACAAAAACGCCCATCGAAAGGGCTACCCCAATAATCATAATGATATTTTTGGTTTTTCGTTCGTAACGTGGTAATATCCCAATAATTAGACCTGCTAAGATTATTACACCAATAAAAATTTGCCAAACTGGATAAATCAACGATAATACAAAAAGGATAATCACACTTAACAACGATGCTGGATAAACCCCTGGTAATCCTTCACGATACAACAAAACCATAAATCCTGCAAAAACCAATGCAACGCCCGTTTCATGAGAGACTAATATCAAAATAGGCGGAATCAGGATAATCATTGCTACATTAAATTGGTCTTTGAAACGAGACAAATTGACCATGGGCGTACTAATATATTTTGCCAAAGCCAAAGCCGTTGCCATCTTCGCAAATTCAGCAGGTTGAACTTGAAAACCGCCAATCCGAATCCATGAATTTGAGCCTTTTATCTCTGCCCCAAATACTAAAACCGCCAAGAGCATAAAGATAAAAAATCCGTAAATAAAGAAAGCGGTAGTTTCGTAAAAGCGATAATCAATGACTAAAATGGCGATAATTAACAATACTGTTGTGCCAATCCAGATAAGTTGTTTGCCTGCATTTGTGTCAAAAAAGCCAGCATCTCCAATCCAGAGCGGGTTTTCTGGGTTATAAATGGCTGCATAAATGTTCAACCATCCCACCACCACGCACACGATGAAAATGAGAACAGAAATCCAGTCTAAATTCTTTGATATTTTTTCTTGTCTTGCCATTTTGGGGGGGAGGAAAGGAGGAAAGGAAATAAGGAGGAAGGGAAAGGGTAGGAAGGAAAAGTGAATTTACGTTTTACTCCTATTTCCCTTTCTGCTTTCCTCCATTTCTCCTATCTCCCTTTCTCCTCTATTTCTTCGGTTTCATCGGGATTTTAATACTGTTTGGTTTTTCGACTCCTATTATTGGAAGCATTGTTTGCGGAGAAGTAAAAAATATTTCTTCATCAACTTTTTGAATAACACTATCTTTTTTAACCGTTAGCGTAGTTTTGGTGTCCGTTCTGGAAGAGGCGGTTCTGATGATATTTAATGGATAGCCTTTATTCATCCATTTCGTTTCAATGGCTTTTCTATCGACACGTCTTTTAATGTATCTTTCAATACACAATGAAGCAATTGGAGCGGCGTGAGCTCCACCCGAACCCGCATTTTCCACAAAAACGGCTATCGCAATTTTGGGATTATCTCTGGGTGCAAAGGCAATGAAAATTGAATGATTTTCTCCATGACGGTTCTGCGAAGTTCCTGTTTTTCCACACATCTGAATATCAGACATCCTACCATCGCCCGAAACCGTTCCATTGTTTACGGCACTAACCATTCCGCCAATGACCGTTTCAAAATGCCTTCTGTCAATCCCAACGGATATTTTTTCTTTATATTTTTCATCAATCACTCCTGCTTTACCAACACCTCTGACCAAATGTGGGCGATAATACCACCCTCGATTTGCCACTATCGCAGCCACATTCGCCATTTTTAGAGGACTAACCAAAAGTTCACCTTCGCCAATACTATTACTGGCAATATTTGAAAATTTCCAACGAAGTGGCCCGCCATACATTTTATCGTACATCTGGATGCTGGGTAAATTCCCTTTTCTTTCGGTTGGCAAATCAATTTCTAAAGATTGACCAATCCCAAATTTCGCCACCATATCATCCCACTTTTGCAGTCCGATGGCGGATTTTTTGAATACATTTGGTTCAGTATTGCTATAAATTATTCGCTTATACGTTTGATAAAAGTAAGGGTTACAGGAAAACTGAATGGCTTTTTGAACATCACTCGCCACGGGATGATTATGGCTACAATTAATGGGCGATCCACCATGACCAAAACCTGTACTCGGCACAATTGCCCCCATTTGTAAGGCAACTAAGGCTTGAATAATCTTGAAAGTTGAACCTGGACGATAAGACGCACTCGGCGGGCGGTTCAAAAGCGGGTGCATAGGATTGAGATTGAGCGTTTGGAAGTATTTAGAATACGTCCGTCCCGACAATAAACTGGGGTCGTAGGTTGGGGCAGAGACCATTGCCAATACTTCACCTGTTGAGGGTTCAATCGCCACCACACTTCCTACTTTATGTTGCATCAAACTATCAGCATACGCCTGTAATTCAATGTCAATTGAAGTCATTAAACTTTTTCCAGAAATGGGTTCTACATCAAAAGCTCCGCCTTTATGAGAACCTTTTTCAACACCACGACTGTTTACCATGATGTATTTCACGCCTCTTTCACCCCGTAATTGTTCTTCATACTGCCGTTCCAGACCCGTTACGCCCACATAATCGCCTTGTCCGTAGTAATCTTCTCCCGCTGCTTCTTGTTTCAAAAGACGTTCTGGACTGATTTCTCCTACATAACCCAAAGCATTTGCCATACCTTTCCAATCGTAGGTTCGCAAGGCACTTACTTGAAAATTAAAGCCTGGATAATCAACCATGGCATCTTGCACCCGAGCATAATCTTCCCGTGATAATTGACGAAGCATCAAAGAAGGTCTAACGGGCGAGTATATCCGTGCCAGATGCGTGAGACTATCAAACGCAGAACGAGTCATACCAAAAATCTCACAAAACCTCAAGGTATCCGCTACTCTTGCCTTTTTGGGCGTGACGTATAGGTCGTAAACAACTGTATTACTGACGATTAACTTGTTATTACGGTCATAAACCAATCCTCTGAAAGGAGGTTGAATCATTTTTCGGATAGCATTATTTTCAGCCGCTAAGATGTATGTATCGTCAATAACTTGAAGGTAAAATAATCTGCCAACGTAAATCAACGCTATCAGAATAAAGAAACCTTGTATAAATCTTTTTCTAATCTTTTCCATTTAGTTTAATGATAGAATGATCAAGTTTTGAGTAATGGAATAATTTTGATTAATCAAAGACTTATCAAAATTATTAGTATCTTTGTATTGCCTGTTTTACATGAAGGTCGGCTCCAAGCCGTTGAAGGGTATCCTTCTTAGTGTAATCACGGGCTTTTTTTATGCACTAAATTTTCTGATGTCAATCTGTGAATTGTATTATACTGATTCAGTCCTGTTTCTACGTTTGGATAGTCATACAAATCAACAACTAACGAAATCTTATTCTCCAAAAAATCATAGTAACGAGTCTCTCCTCTTTCAAAAACCCGTTGAACTGCCCAGCAACAATAGTCAGTTAAATTTAATAAAGGTTCGCCTGTTGGTTGTTGTACATTAAAATCTACTTTACATTGTTGATGATTTCCATTGGGTGTACGTTCAACTGCTCTTTCAAGTGCTTTATTTAATCCCTTATTAAGGTTTTGATGAGTTGTACATTGTGAGCGTTCAGCAATATTTAGCACTAATCTGTGATAATCTTGAAGTTTATTTTTCAATAAATGAGAAAACAAATCTGCATAAAATTCTGCTTCTTTTCCATTATGTTTACGCTCATAGATTTCATACGATTTACGAGCTACCATACATTCAAAGTTACAATCAAGTGATTCTATTAACTCAAATGCCATCTTGCGAACTTCTGGAATGTCGTCTTTTGCATGGAGATAATACCCATGTTTCGACTTTTTCTTTTCTATACTCGGAATTCCTTTAAAATATCTATCATTTGCTATTTCATCTTGTAACGCTATAACTTTTTCTCGAACATTTTTTAAAGATTCGTTCAGACTGAACATTCCCAAAATAAAAGTCTTTGACACGCCTTCATTTCGAAGCATTGGTACACGACCTTTTGCATAAAAAGTAGTATCCCCAGCCTCATCTAAGAATCTGTGATAGTGTGCGGTCTGTATTTTATCAGTGGTTATTTCTTCCATACTTTCTATTCCTTTGGAAGCCCCTTGATAAACAAATACATTCCTGCAAAGATAAAAAACAGAGAACATCCAACGGTGAACCAAGGGGTTTTCATTATGAATTTTTCATCCAAATAATTACCCAAAAACACACCTGCGGCAATGGTTACGAGCATTTGTGTTCCCGCACCGACGTAACGCATATATTTATTGGTTGAATTATTTTCTTCCATAATACAAAAATACGCCTTTGGCATGGAAACTGATACTATTTTTACGTAAAATTGCGTTTTAAATTGGCGGTCGGCTTTCCATCTTTTACTTTGTGCCTTCGTGCCTTTGTCACTCAGTGCCTCTCTTTGATAAAATGAACAAAAAATACTCCATATACCTCATTTCTCTTTGCGGAATTCTTTACGGATGTTCGCAGAATAGTAGTTCTCCTTTGGCAGTTGGATTCCACAATGTCAATGCAAAATACAATGCTCTTTTTCAAGCAAATATTAAGTTGAAAGAAATCGAAAAAGGGCTTTTTGATGCTTATAAGGATAACTATTCACAATTATTACCTATTCTAATTCCCATAGATTCTAATTCAGCAGGAGCAATGAGCGAACAGTTAACGGCAATTATTAAAAAGGGTTCTTTGGTGGCAGAACGTCATCAAAATTCCAAGTGGTTGGATGATGCGTATGTCTTAATTGGCAAAGCTCGTTTGCTGAAACAGGATTATAAAAATGCCATTGAAACGTTTAAATACGTCAATACGAACGCCACATCCGATAAAGCTCGTGATGCTGCCCTGATTGGTTTAATGCGTTGTTATACTGAGCAAGGCGAGTTTCAAACTGCCTTGCGAGTCGCTGAATTATTGAGAGAAGAACCTCTAAATGATGAAAATACTCGTGATTTTTATCTCACAAAAGCCCATTTACATCAGTTAAAAGAGGAGTATAAAACGTCGGTTGCCATCTTGGAAGAAGCTTTTCCGTACATGAAAAAAAATGAGCAAAAAGCTCGAATCCTGTTTGTGGCGGGGCAAATGTATGAGATATTGAATGATAAAAACAATGCTTCAGAGAAATATTTAGCGGTTAATAAAAATCGTCCTTCTTATGATTTAGGCTTTTATGCAAAACTTGACAATGCTTTAGTTTTGGGCGAAACGGATGGTTTTCAGAAATTGTTGAAGGATTCTAAAAACAAGGATTTACAAGATAAGATTTACGAAGCCATGTCAGCGGTTGAGATGCGAAAAGGGAATTCAAAAGATGGCGTGAAATTGTTGCAATCATCGGCTCGTAATAGTCAAAATTTGAAGCAATTACCTTACACTTTCTTAAAATTGGCGGATTTAGCATATAACCAAATGGGCAATTATGAAATGGCAGCGGCATATTATGACAGTACGGCTTCATTATTACCCCAAACCGACCCTGCCTACAAGCGTGTAGTGGATAAACAACGTTCTTTACGGGATTTTGTCACGCAGAATAATATCATTAAAACCGAAGATTCTTTACAACGTTTGGCAAAAATGAATCCTGCCCAATTGGAGAAGGTTTTGGAGAAAGTAGTCTTGGATAAAAATGCCAAAGAAGCCGAGGATTTACGGAAAGCCCAAGAAATTGTGAACCGTGGATTGCAACAACAAGCAGAAAAAAATAAAGAGGCTTTTGCTGACCCTAACAAAACGACTTGGTATTTTACTAACACAATCGCTCAACAACAGGGCAAAACAACTTTCTCGAACGTTTGGGGAACAAGGGTTTTGGAGGATAATTGGCGGAGAAGTTCAAAGGATAATGCCTCAACTTTTGATTCAAATAATAATCAGGGAAATAATTTAAGTTTAAAAAATCTGAGCATACCAACCGAGAAATTTGGCGGGGGATTGAAAGCAGATGTGGCCGATTTAAAAGCTAAAATTCCATTTTCAACTGAGGCTTTTTCGGCTTCGATGAAACGTAAAGAAGAGGCAACTTTTGAATTAGGGAAAATTTATAAGTTTAGATTGAATGAGCCTAAAAATGCCATTAGCACCTTGGATAATTTCATTTCAAATTTCCCAAAATCAACCCACGAACCTGAAGCACTTTATTTGTTGGCGTTATTGAACGAAGAGAATCCTGGTGGAAAAGAAACCTACAGAAGAAGGCTCATGAAAGACTACGAGGACTCTTATTTTGCTCGTTTGCTGAATCGTACTTCAACTGAAATATTAAGTACAGGTAAAGAATCAGAGTCGCAGAAATTGTATGCTGAGGCTTATGGATATTTCACCCAAAACAATTTTACCGATGCTTTAACCTTCGTGGAAACGGGTTTGAAACAATATCCAAACAGTCAAATTGAAGATAAATTTGTGTTCTTGAAAATGATGATTTTAGCGAAAACGCAAACCGTGGATATTTACCAAAAGGCTTTGAAAAACTTCATTACTGACTTTCCGAAAAGTCAATTAATTGCCATGGCTAAGGAGCGATTGGAGGCAGTTGAGAAGAAATAAAAATTATATTTTTTGAAATAATTTCAGAAATGACTTCAATAGATGATGCAAAAGTTAGTAGTACAGAGCGTTTTAAGTAGTTATTCGTATTTCGATATTCGGAAAATAACTAATTGATAATCAGATATTTACTCCAAATAAAAACGTCGTTTAAATTACATTGATTACTTACTTTGATTAATTACAATTAGATTTTCAACAGAAAAACGCCCAATTATCTCTCAATAATTGGGCGTTTTCAATTAAAAATTTATCTCCTAAAAACGATAAGTCAAAGTCGCACTCAATTGACGAGCCAAGATTGGACGAGCAAATAAAGGTGCTCCCAATGCGTTCAGTTCTGTGGTGTTTGTTCCTGGTAAAATTGCATTGGTTACAGGACTCATAATTCCTCCAACTTTAATGTCTTCTGGACTTGTTCCTTGCAAACCGTATCCCCCAAACAACAAAATACCTGCACTATTCAATAAGTTATTTCCTTGAACACTCACACTAAATTTAGAAGTCAAATCTCCCGTAACACCCGCATTCACAACGCCATAAGAAGCTAATTGAATAGAATTACGACGGTTTCCTTGACGTTCCGAGAACCAACGATAGTTCACGTATGGCGTGAATTTACCGATTTTAAAACTTGGCGTAATATCTATAATCACAGGAGCAACATCTTTTACCCGATTACCCGCAAAATCCTCAAAAAAGAATTTGGTCTTATCGGTACTTCCTGCTGTATTCTGATATTGGAGACGGTCATATTTTGCATCTTGAAGCGTGGCATGAGCTCTGATACTAAAATTTTCAGAGGGGCGAATCACCGTTTCCAATTCTAAACCAAATGTTCTTGAAGCATTAAACGTAGGATCAGTAAAGAAACTGGCAGCACCGTTTGAAATAAACAATTGCAAAAGAGCATTATCCAATTTACTATAAAATGCCGTTGCCGACAACGAAGCCTTCTTAGAATTAGTTTTAAAACCTATCTCAGCCTGTGTAACGGTTTCAATTGGAGCTTTTTTATCCAAAGGAACATTTACAAAATTATTGGCATAATAATCTAACTCAGGAGCTTTATTCCCTCTTGAAACTCTTAAATATGTAGCTGCTTTGTCAGATAATTTATAGTTCATACCTGCCGACCATGAAATATAATCAAACTGGAAACCTTCACCATCACCATTTGCATCAGCGTTTGTCACTGCACCAGTAGCACCATACGATTGGTCATAAACGAATAGTCTTCCGTTATAAACCCTTGAGCCTAAATCATATAGCGTAAATGGATTTTTATCTAAAGCACCAATTCCTCCTCCTGCGGAAGTTCCTGGCTGCCAGCCTTGCTTTGTACCTGTTTGGCGAACCGTTTCGTAACGAATTCCTAAATCAATATTTAAGCGGTCAGAAGCCTTGATTACATCATTAAAATAATAAGCATTCAAGACCGATTTGTTTTCGGTAACGGTATAAGCTAAACCACTTTGAAGAATAATTCCATTGGGGTCAGTCGCATTAAATTTCTTTCCTGCACCATACAGAGGTCCAAAAGTTGCTGCCAAAGCTGGAACACCTGCAACTGAGGCTGGAAGTGCCGCTGGGGCTGGGAATTCAATTCTGATGGGACGAGAATTGTTACCCATTGAACTCACCACACCATCCACAAACCATTGTGTGTTGATGGTAGTCTGTGAATAAAATGTCCCCAAAGTTATCTGATGAATGCCTACTTCCTTTGTAACGCTCAACGAAGCAATATTATCCTTTGCTTGATTGTACATATTCAAGGGAGCAGTTGTCAATAAAAAATTACCTAATTTATTAGGAACACTTGGGTCTAAAACGCCTCCTGTAACTTTCGCTAAAACTTCCCCTGTTTTAGCATCATAATAAGTAGGTGACAATACACTACCAAAAAATGATTGTGCAATGGCACCCGCCAATGAAGCAGGCACTCCCGCTGCGGTATAAGTACCTGGGCTTACTAACGCACCACCCCCAAATTGCAAATAACCCAAATTATTGGCTCTTGTCAACGAAGGAACTACGGGAATCACAATATTGCCTTGATATTGGAGATATGACTGATCAAAATCCGAATGTTTTGCTTTTAAACTTAATCCCCAACCTTTGCCAATTTCAGTAGTTAATTCTGCACCAACTGACCAGTTTTTGTTTTGAATACCGTTTTTGGCATCAAATCTACGAGTGGGATTTGAAGTATTTTCTCGACGATAATCTGTTGCTAACGGAATATCTGCTGTTACATCAATAAAAGTTGTTGAATTATTAATGTTCACTGGGTCGCCAAAACCGCCATCATATCCCGCTGAAAGGTCGCTTTTTAGGGCAATTTCTTTGAAATACGTATTTTGGTCGTTCAAATATTTACCGTAAACTTTGAATACTCCTTTGGCAAATTGTTTAGTAATATTTCCCTTAATTTGTCCGCCTTGATTGGCATTGAAAGGTGTGTTTCTTGCTCCTGCATCAACTCGATAAAATCCACCTAAATGATAGCCCCAACCTTTTGAAGAAAGCGGTCCACCAAATTCTATATCAAATCTTTTTAAGGTATTGTTATTGTTATAAATACTTGCCGAAGCCGCAGCTGAACCTGCAAATTTTGCTCCACCCGTTTTTGAGATAAAGTTAAAGATACCTCCTGGCGAGTTTGCCGAAGTAATGGCGGCACTTCCTCCACGGATTGCCTCAAAACGACCCGTGTTCAAGTCATTTCTGTGGAACATATCTACCAAAGCAAAGCCCATTTGAGCTCCCATTACGGGTAAACCTTCTTCTTGAAGACTTAAATATTGAAAACCAATTTGGTCGTTTCCAACGGGTGCAAGCCCACGAGCAACCACTTTTGAACCCACTTCTCCCGATGAATTATCCGTCCAAATACCTGGGATGGCTTGTAATAAATCTCCCGTTCCACGAGCCGCCCTTTGTTCAATAATCTTCGGACTCAAAGTCGTGATGGCAACTGATGATTCTAATTTGGTGCGTTGATCAAATACCCCCGTAACGATAACTGATTCCAATTCCATGGCATCATCCTGCAAGGTAAAATTTAACGTATTCTCCCCCGAAGCTACGTCAATTGCCTGTGTAACAGACTTTTGACCAATAAAAGACGCAACTACATTCATTTTACCAGCGGCAACATTCTTGATAGTAAAATTTCCTTTACCATCAGAGATTGTTCCTTTTGTTGAACCTTTAATGACCACGCTGACACCCGGAAGAGGCTGATTTTTGTCGTCTTTAACGGTTCCAGAAATGGTGTTTTGGGCAAATGTCGCAAAGGACATAAGGAGGGAAAAAATTGTAATAATCCCTCGCAAATTTGATTGAAATTTAAACATGAATTTTAAATGGTTAAAATGAATTGTGGATTTCAGAATATTCTCTAAACTGAATTAAATTAAAAAAGTTCTTCAAATGTTTATAAAATGTTATGCAAACATACTAAATTGAACTTGATAAGTAGAAATTTTTTAGCAAAAAATGTAGTTATTTTTATATAGTTTCAAATATGATGATTGAATGAACGTATTTATTACAATAATTTTAGTTACCAAAAAACGTTTCAATCTTGAATATGAGCCACCAATGAGATTTATCACATTATATTTATAATTTTGTGTTAAAGAACGCATACACATTTAAAATTTCCTTACCTAAAACACAGTATGTTTAAATTACAAAAAGGTCAGTATCAAATACTTATCGCAAGAATTTGGAGATGGTCGGTCGTTGGACTTGGAATATTTCTATTATATATTTTAGCGGTACAATATAATCTTTTTTGGCTTTTCGGGGGTATGCCAAGCCTCCAAGAATTGGAAAATCCCAAGAGTCAAGTTGCATCCATTTTATACTCGGAAGATGGGGAAGAATTAGGAAAGTATTTTCGTGAAAACCGCTCTCCCGTTGAATACGAAGAACTTTCACCAAATTTAATTAAAGCTCTTTTGGCAACGGAGGATGCTCGTTTCACGCAACATTCAGGGGTTGATTTACGCTCAACTTTTAGAGTAATTACGCATTTGGGCAGTGCCGGTGGCGGTAGTACGCTATCTCAACAATTAGCCAAAAATCTTTTTGATACTCGTCATTCCGTTGAAGACCCCGAAGAAGGTAAAAGCTACAAAGGTTTCTTAGCTAAAATTCCTGTCGTCAGAACCATAATTGCTAAAACAAAAGAATGGATTTTGGCAATTCGTTTAGAAAGTCGTTATACTAAACAGGAGATTTTAAAGATGTATTTGAACGAAGTAGAATTCGGTAATAATGCCTACGGAATCAGAGTAGCTTGCCAAACGTACTTCGGAAAAGACATCAATAATGTATCACAAAAAGAGGCTGCAACATTGATTGGGATGTTGCAAAATCCTTCATTATACGACCCACGCCGACATCCAGAACGTTGTGTGAACCGTAGAAACATTGTTTTGAGTCAGATGTATCGGTACGGATATATTTCTCAAGAAGAATCAATTGGCTTACAGCAAAAACCACTTGGTTTGAATTTTAGGGTTGAGAATCAAAACACGGGTGATGCTCCCTACTTGCGTGAATCGCTCAAAAAACAATTGCAAGCCTATATTGCTGATATTAATTCAACCCGTGATGAAGCTAATCAATTTAATCTTTACACAAGCGGTTTAAGGATTTATACATCCATAGATTCCAGAATGCAGGAATATGCCCAAGTGTCATTAGACAATCACATGAGAGATCAACAGCAAAAATTTTATGCTCATTGGCGGGGTCGCAATCCGTGGGTGGACGAGCGTATGCACGAAATCAAAGGTTTTTTGAAGGATGCCATGCGGAGAACGCAGCGTTATAAATCACTCTTAGTTGAATTAAATGGAGACGAAGATGCGGTTTGGAAAATATTGAAAACACCCGTAAGAATGACTGTTTTTTCGTATCAAGGTGATAAAGATACCACGCTATCTCCCTTAGATTCAATGAATTACTACAAAAGAATTCTGAACTGTGGCTTTATGGCGATGAACCCAAATGACGGTCACGTGAAGGCTTGGATTGGTGGAATTAACTTCAAATATTTCAAATTCGACCACGTTCGTCAATCAAAACGTCAGCCTGGTTCAACTTTCAAGCCTTTTGTGTATGCAGCGGCTTTGGAAAATGGCGTGGCAGATTTATGTGATTATGTGGTGGACGAACCCGTAACCTTTGGCATTGAGGACGGCTTGGTTGGAAAAACTTGGACTCCCCAGAATTCGGAAGGACGTTATTCTTATGCAAGTATGACGCTCCGCCATGCCATGGGACGGTCAATAAATTCCGTTTCGGCAAAATTAATGAAGCGATTAAGACCTCATGCAGTGGCTGAATTTGCCAATCGTATGGGGATTCAAAGCAGGTTGAATGAAACGCCCGCTTTGTGTCTGGGAGCGAGTGAAGTCTCTGTATATGAGCAAGTTGCGGCATATTGCACATTTATGAACGAAGGAGAAAGAATTGACCCAATTTTGATTTTGAGAATTGAAGATAAGAACGGCAATGAATTAAAACGTTTTGAAACAACTTCTAAGAAAGTGATCAGTTCGGAAACTGCCTACAAAATGACCTATATGCTGAAAGGAGCAATTCAAGAGCCAGGCGGAACGGCACAGGGTTTGAACCGCTATAATTGTGCAAAAGGCAACGACATCGGAGCAAAAACAGGCACAACCTCCAATTATTCAGACGGTTGGTTCATGGGCGTAACCCAAAGTTTAGTAGCAGGTGTTTGGGTTGGGGGTGACGATAGGAGTATTCACTACCGTAGTCTCGCCCTCGGACAAGGCTCAAAAATGGCAATGCCCGCCTACGGAAAGTTTATGGATATGGTCTATGCCGATAAATCCTTAGCCATCGCAGGTTTCAAGAAAGAACCATTCAGAAAGCCAAATGGGGCAGATTTAGGTTGTAATAGCACTTATATCGTTACAGATTCAACGGGGGTGCAACAACAAGCAACCAAGCCGAAGGAAGATGAGGAGGGGTTTTTGAAGTAAGGAATTCATTGGTCTCCCAGGATTTATACGGGAAAGTTATTCGATAATCAACGTCGTGGAGGTTTTGAACCTCCACGACGTTAGTTCCCCCTTAAATTATAGTAGAACCGAATTCATCAATAAAAAGAAACCCACAATCGAAATGATCAATTGTGGGTTTCTTTTTATTTCGGAAGAATATTTCTTACTCAAAAATCTTATTCAAATCCAATTCCACATCCAGCATTATATCTTTTAGAATGGGATTGGCAATGGTAAAAGTCTGATAGCTTCGAGGTGAATCAAAAACATAAATGGTTTGAAAAACTGGAACTACAAGCCATACCGTTTTCACACCCAAATTAAAATATAGTGGAAATTTAGAGATTAATTCTTGCTCAGATTGACTTGGCGAAAGAATCTCAATCACTCCCAACGGGACTTCCGTAATCTTCGTTTCATCATCAAACCAATCACTTTCTTGAACCTTAAAAAACGCCAAATCTGGAACTCGTGGACGTTCAAGCATTTGCAAAGTTGGCTCTGAGACGATGTCAAAGCGATTACGGTATTTAGCCATCATTTCAAAGCCAATACGCATTTGTAATTTTCCGTGGTTTCTGCTGGGCATTGGTTTATCTCTTTCAATTTCGTAAGTTGAAAGTTCTCTTTCTTCCGCTAAGTTTTCTAATAATAATTCCATAAGCGTTTTTGTTTTTTCAAATATACGAAATTTCATATACTAATCACCAAAACCTTGTAACTTTAAGGCGAAGAAATACCATGATGAAAAAAGAATTAAATATCAAACCTAATGCCCAAACACCTAAGTATCAACAGATTGTGGATGAGATTATTGAACGAATCCAACGGGGAATTCTGAAAAGGGGCGACCAATTACCAACCATTAATGAAATTACGGGTCAATTAAACGTGGCTCGCATGACAGTTATTCGAGCGTATGAAGAACTGCGTGAGCGTGGGATTGTGGCTCCTCAACACGGTAAAGGATACTTCATCACCTCCACCGATGTTCAAGCAACGATGCACGTATTTGTGTTATTCGATGCTATGAATTCGTACAAAGAAATCCTTTTTCAAGCCTTAAAAGAATCCTTAGGCGACCAAGTTTCTATCCATCTTTTCTTTCATTATCATGACCTTACGGTTTTTGAAAACGTGATTGTTAATAACCTCGGCAACTATAATTTCTATATCATCATGCCCCATTTCAATGAGGATATTACCGAAATTGTTACGCAAATTCCCAAAGAAAAATTATTAATTTTGGATATTGATGTTGAGAAATTAGACGATAGTTATGCCGTGCTTTATCAAGATTTTGAAGAGAATTTTTATCAAGGTCTAAGTCATGCCCTTCCCATGATTCAAAAATATGAAAGTCTGACTTTATTTTTAAGTAAAAACCAGTTCCAGTACACACCAAAGGGTATTTTGAGAGGTTTTAAACGTTTTTGTGAAGATTATAATATTAAAAATGAAGTAGTGAATAACCTTGAATTTGACCACTTAGAAGAAGGTCATGCCTACTTTTTATTCTTAGAAAATGACTTAGTTCGGTTCGTAAATTATGCCAACAGAAAAGGCTTGAAATTGGGAAAACAAATTGGGCTTTTATCGTATGATGATACCCCAATCAAAGAGATTTTGGATGACAGCGGAATCACTACCATTTCTAATGATTTTATTCAAATGGGCAAACTGGCAGGAAGATTAGTTCATAACCGACAAAAAGGAAAAATTGCCAGTGATTGTCGGTTAATTATTAGAGGGTCACTTTGATTGGTTGAGCGGGGTCGTGACCTTATGAGTTATGAGTTATGAGTTAAAAAATGGATTCTGATATTTATAGTTCCAATAATTCATAATTTTTAATTCATAACTCATAACTAACCGACCTAAATATACTGATTAACAATATTCTCAAACATCTCCTGTTTTCCGCTCGTTTGTGCGGGTTCGCCAGTGGCAAAAGCGTATTCTCTCAAATCTTCTAAAGTCAATTTACCTGCCTCATAATCAGCACCTTTACCTCCATCAAAAGACGAATAACGGTTGGTACGAAGTTTTTTATACGGTGATTTTTTCAAGATGTCATCCGCAATCACTAAGGCTCTGGCGAAGGCATCCATTCCACCGATATGAGCCAAAAAAATATCGTCTAAATCGGTTGAATTTCTGCGAGTTTTTGCATCAAAATTAATGCCTCCTTGCGTGATTCCACCTGCTTCCAAAATTATCAACATTGACTCCGTTAATTCATTCAAATTGGTTGGAAATTGGTCGGTATCCCAGCCATTCTGATAATCGCCACGGTTGGCATCCATACTACCTAACATTCCTGTATCGGCTGCAACTTGCAGTTCATGTTGGAAAGTATGTCCCGCCAAAGTAGCGTGATTTACTTCCAAATTCAACATGAAATCATTTTGTAAATCATACTCTTTCAAGAAACCAATCACCGTTTCCGCATCATAATCATATTGGTGCTTGGTTGGCTCACACGGTTTTGGTTCAATGAAGAATTTACCCGTGAAACCATTCTTGCGGGCATAATCACGAGCAATCGTCAAGAAGCGACCTAAGTTTGCTTTCTCCCGTTTCATATCAGTGTTCAACAACGACATATAGCCCTCACGACCACCCCAGAACACATAATTTTCCCCTCCCAAAGCAATAGTTGCATCAATGGCATTCTTTACTTGCGTACCTGCATGAGCCAAAACATTGAAATCTGGATTGGTTGAAGCACCGTTCATGTATCTCGGATTTGAGAAAACATTGGCAGTTCCCCACAGCAATTTCATGCCACTAACGGCTTGTTTTTGCTTGGCATAATCAACGATTGCCGATAAATTACTTTCGTATTCTAATAAAGAATTCCCTTCATCTACTAAATCAATATCGTGAAAACAATAATAAGGTGTACCTAATTTTGTCATAAACTCAAAAGCTGCATCCATTTTATCTTTCGCACGACCCACGATTTCACCTTTGGCATCCCAAGGAAAGTTCTTTGTGCCTGGTCCAAATGGGTCAGCCCCAGTTCCACAGAAAGTATGCCAATAAGCCGTTGCAAAACGCAATTGGTCTTTCATGGTTTTGCCGTTGATGATACGATTTTCGTCATACCATTTAAACGCCATTGGGTTGTCTGATGCTCTCCCCTCAAATTGAATTTTCCCGATTCCTGGGAAATATTCTTTGTCTCCTAATGTTATGTTTGCCATTTCTTTTTTAAAATATTGAATGATTAATATTTGATTTGTGACATTAAGTGTTCTATACTGTTCTATAAAATTACTACAAAAGTATTATTCATTCTAAAAAAAACAAAATAAAATATCCAGATTCTTGATTTTAGATCGTCGAAAGAACAAAAAACTTATTTTATTACTGACTTAATAATCAGGATTTCAAGGGTTTAGCAAGTTTAATAAGTTGAAAAAATCATCCATTTACCAATCCCATAAAAGCTTCAATCAAAGGTGAAATACGATTGTTTTTATAAGCAATGGCATGGTTAATTTTTATCTGTTCAAAAAGTAAATGGTCATTATTCATTACATTTTTAACAACAATTCCTTCAATATGACTGAGGTTGAATAAAGACGGCACAAAGGCAATTCCGATGTCCAAACTTACCAAGCTACAAAGCAATTCAAGCGAAGAAACCTCTTGAATGATGTTATGAATTCTGCTGAAACCTGCTTCTTGACAAGCATTTTCAATTTCATCATAAAACGGATGCAAAGATTTACTTATTTCCACCCATTTTTCATGTTGAAAATCGAATAATTTCAAAAAATCTTGCTTTGCCAAAGGATGGTTTATGCTCATAATTACCTTCAAATGTCCTTGTTGCGTAGTTTTTGCAGTAAGTAAGTCGTTAATTAAGGGCAATAATGTTAATCCTAAATCAATAGTTTCTTCCATTAAACCGTCTTGCACACTTTGGTAGGTTGGCAGTTCAACAATCTTCATTTCAACGGTTGGGAAATGCTTAGAAAAAAGAGAAATTATTTCAATAATTCTTTCTTTCAGTAACATTTTATAAACGCCCAGTCGAATTGTTTCTTGGTGTAATCCTATCCTACGAGCATTTTCAACCGCTTTTTGACTTAATTGCAATATCTTTCTCGAATCAATTAAAAAAGCATTTCCTGCCTCCGTCAATTCAACTTTTCGTTGTTGTTTTCGCTTAATCCTTACAAACAATTCAATCCCAATCTCATTTTCCAATAATTGAATTTGCTGACTCAAAGCTGACTGTGAGACGAATAATTTAGTTGCCGCATTACCAAAATGCAGTTCTTCGGCAATTGCCACAAAATATTTTAATTGTCGGAGTTCCATTGTTTAAGTTGGCAGTTTGAAGTAGGCAGTAGGCAGTGATACCCACGTTGTTGTCTGTGTCTTCACAGACAACCCGATAAACTATTCCATTGTCTGTGAAGACATAGACAATAACGGGTCGTATAACCTATCATCTTTTTTAATAAGTTTTACTTATCATAAAGTTAGAAAATACTATTGGACAAGTTTCATTTTTTCATGGATATTTACCAAAATATTCATGAAAAATAATGAAAAAAATGGAAACTTTAACGCTCGAATCAAGCCTTCAAGCTGAAACATTGCAAGATTTTTTACCGCTAAAAGGTACAGATTATATTGAATTTTATGTTGGAAATGCCAAGCAATCTGCCCACTTTTATGAAAGTGTTTTTGGGTTTGAAATTGTTGCATATTCGGGTCCTGAAACTGGCGTTCGTGAAAGAGCATCTTATGTGGTTCAGCAAGGTAAAATTAGATTAGTTTTAACGACTTCTTTGTACGCTAATTCTGAAATCTCCGAACATATTCATCAGCACGGAGATGGCGTAAAAGTTTTGGCTTTGTGGGTGGATGATGCCACGGCTTCCTACCATGAAACGGTGCAAAGAGGAGCAATTGGCGTTTTAGAGCCACAATATTTGTCGGACGAATACGGTTTTGCGATTGTTTCCTCCATCAAAACTTACGGTGACACCATCCATACTTTTGTGGAAAGAAAGAATTATCAGGGTGTGTTCTTACCCAATTTTACACCCTATAAAAGTCGTACTTACAAATCCACTGCGGGGCTTCAATACGTGGATCATTGCGTGGGAAATGTGCCATTGGGAGAGATGAATCAATGGGTAAAATTCTATGAAAATGTGATGGGTTTTAAATTGCTCATGACCTTTGATGATAAGGATATTTCCACGGAATATACTTCGTTAATGTCGAAAGTGGTTTCTAATGGAAATGGCTACGTTAAATTTCCCATTAATGAACCTGCGGCTGGTCTTAAAAAATCGCAAATTGATGAATATTTAGAATTTTATAATGGTGCTGGCGTTCAGCATATTGCCGTTGCAACGAACGACATTATTAAAACCGTTTCAGAGTTAAAATCTCGAGGCGTAGATTTTTTGCAAGTGCCTTCCACTTATTACGATGATTTGTTGGAAAGAGTGGGTAAAATTGACGAAGACATCGAACCTTTAAGGGATTTGAATATCTTGGTTGACAGAGATGAAGAAGGATATTTATTACAAATTTTCACAAAACCCGTTGAAGATAGACCCACTTTATTTTTTGAAATTATTCAACGAAAAGGGGCAACCTCCTTCGGAAAAGGCAATTTTAAAGCTTTGTTTGAAGCCATTGAACGTGAACAAGGGAAGAGAGGGAATTTATAGCCCACTACCCCCCGAAGGGGGAACTGCAAAAAATAATTTTTTTAGTTTAAATATCAACTTTTAATTTCCCCCATCGGGGGTTAGGGGGCTATGCCAATCTATCATAAACTCGGAAAAATTCCGCCTAAAAGACATACACAATTTGAGCAATCGAAGGGCGGGATTTATTATGAACAACTCTTCGGAACGGTTGGATTTGACGGTATGTCGTCGCTGATGTATCAGATTTATCGCCCAACGATGGTGAAAGAAATTTTATCTGAAAATGATATTTCTCCTAAAATTTCCATTCAAAAACACCTCAAAGCACGACTTTTGAAGGGTTTTGAAGTATTACCACAAGATGACTTCTTGGAAAGTCGCACGCCTGTTTTGGTAAATTCAGACGTTCATCTTAGTTTGGCGGCTCCTCGGATGTCGATGATGAACTATTTTTACAAAAATGCGGATTGTGATGAGTTGATTTTTGTGCATCGTGGTTCTGGAAAATTACGAACGCAATTGGGCAATATTAACTTTGAATATGGCGATTATTTGCTAATTCCGAGAGGGATGATTTATCAAATTGAGTTCGATTCTGAGGATAATCGCTTGCTAATTACTGAATCTTTTCATCCAATTTATACCCCAAAAAGATACCGAAATCACTTCGGACAACTGTTGGAACATTCGCCTTTTTGTGAAAGGGATTATAAATTACCCGAGGATTTGGAAACGCACGATGAAAAAGGTGATTTCATCATAAAGATTAAAAAACAGGGAATCCTCTACGAAATGCTTTATCCAACGCATCCATTTGATGTGGTTGGTTGGGATGGCTATAATTTTCCTTACGGATTTTCAATTCATAATTTTGAACCCATCACGGGGCGAGTTCATCAACCGCCAACGGTTCACCAGACTTTTGAAACGAAGGCTTTTGTGGTTTGTTCGTTCTGTCCGAGGCTGTATGATTATCACCCAAAATCAATTCCTGCCCCTTACAATCACTCAAATATTGATTCTGATGAGGTTTTGTATTATGTGGACGGTGATTTTATGAGCAGAAACAACATCGAAAAAGGTCACATCACTTTGCACCCTGGTGGCATTCCGCATGGCCCCGCTCCTGGTGCGTATGAACGTAGTATTGGGCATACCTCCACGGCAGAATTAGCAGTTATGATTGATACTTTTCGACCGCTGATGCTCACGGAAGAGGCTTTGAGGATTGATGATGGGGTTTATTATAAGAGTTGGATTGAGTGAGAGTGTTGATGGAACGCAGATGAACCCACAATGGAATTGAGATGCCTTCAGCAACACGGATTTAAGAGGATTTTTTTGTAATAAAGAGAACGCAGGCTGGGTTCAAAACCCAGCCTGCGTCAAACTGTATAAACTATATTTTAAATGAACATAGAATCTCAAAACTCAACATTCACCATCGACAATATTCCATTTGGTATTTTTTCCGTAAATAATTCCTCAAAACGGCTTGCCACAATTATTGGAAATCAGGTGGTTGATTTGTTTAATTTGGCGGAATTGGGTTATTTTGATGGTTTTGAAAT
>JAYVIV010000033.1:0-7076 GCA_043769985.1 Arcicella sp. | reverse complement strand
TGCTCTAAATAATCGGTATTGATAAGGACCTTTGAACTGAACTTTATCCAAAGAAACGGGACGAGTCCATCTAACGGTGATTTCGCCCGTAGTAGCATTGGTTCTGTCAACCGTCACATTCGTAATCACAGGACCTTGAAAGGGCAAATTCGCACAGGATTGGTCGGAGGTTACACTCGTCGTAGAATTGCCCCCACTCGTGAATAATACCACCGTTCGATAACTGTAATCCGTGTTTCTTTGCAAATTTCTATCGGTAAAAGTTGTGGCATTCACAGGTACACGACCCACTTCCACATAACCCGCATTGGCGGGAATCCCAATCGTACAGGCGGGTGTGACAATGGCATTACAACCCACTCGGCGATAAACAATAATCACCGCTCCCGCATTCTGACAAGCATACGAATCCCAATTTAAAGTCACCGTTCTATTACCCGCATCACCCACCGTTCTGAGGTTTTTAATACGAGGAGCAATGATTTTTATCCGCCAATTTTTGCTATCCACCAAACTCGGAATACTCTTGGAAACGGGTAAATCTTGAACTTTAAAAAGAACATCGTAGGGTTCTTGTCGGATATGAGCACAATTAGTTTGCCACCTAAATCTGCCCGAAGCGGGAGAAGAGGGGGCGGGAGCAACTTGATTGAAAGTGGCAAAATCTGGTGAAATAAACGTTGTGCCATCGGCAAGTTTATAAACCGCACCCGTGGAAAGAAGTGTCATATTATCTAACCGCCCTTGTTTGGCGGGAGAATCCGTGGCAGTGATGAGTTCATTGATTAAAGTGCCCGCTTCCACGCAAATGTCTTCGGGTACTTTTATTTTGGGGGCGGCATTATCGGCATCTTTCACCTCAATCTGCATATCCCGAACGGTAATTGAAATCAAGACCCCATTCCGCCATTCTTCCACTTGAAAAGCACAATTATACAGCCCCACTTCTTGGGGAACATCCCAAATTAAATCGCCCGTGCGTGGGTCAATCGTAAACGTACTTGCAGCAGAAGCAACCATATTAGGCTGAACAAAACCAACAATTGCTTGACCTCTTAAACGGCAGTCTTCTTGTTCTCCCTTTCGACAAGGAATCAATTTGTAAGCTAAACTATCCCCTTCAACGTCAATAGCATTAGCATTATGAATAAACTTCTGACCCACAACGGCCGTTAAATCCACGGCAGGATTCAGTAAAATAGGCGTTGAATTCTGCCCTAAACCTGAATTTACTTTCAAAATGGTTTCAACATAGAAAGGGATGGATACCGAACCTGGAATATTTTTGACATTCTCATTCCTGTTACGGATGGCAACACTAATTTTATAATCACCTGGACCTGCATATGTGTAAATTGCCCTGTAAATCCCTTTGGCAACACCATTCCCGAGGTCTTCTCCTTGTCCATTTATACCATTACTTCTGGGGGCTTTGATAATCACATTTAATCCATCGCCAAAACAAAAATCTGCATCTTTTTGCTCTCGCCAAGCAGTAAGACCAGTATTTAAATCACAATAAATGGTTAAGGTAAATTCGTAAGTCAAAGAGGTAGTAGAAATTCTTTTAATCGAAATCTCACCCCCTCTCATGTGTGTAGCGAAGGAATTAGTAGTCGAGAAACTGAGCCAAATACCTAAAATGAGAGTATAGAATAATTTTAATTTCATTTGATTTTGAATATAAAAGCTTATTTTTTTTTGAGTGAATGAGATTTTTTTTTAACAAATTAACAAAACAATATTTTGTAACAGGTAGTTGATTTCGTTACAATAAAAAAGATAATTTAGTCACTGTTATACTTTTCTCACAAAAGGTTGTTTTATTGTAAAAAAACGAAAAAAGATTGTATTTAATTGCTAAAAAGTTGTAGATAATTTGATAGACAATCGTTTGGGTATTAGTTTTGGGATTAGTTAGTAGTTAATAGTAATTAGTAATCAGTTATTAGTATTTCAAGCTCTTTTTAAGCCTTGTCCCTTACGATTAATAACTAATTAATATTAATTATCAACTTAAAACAGAAACTAAAACAATTATAAAATGTCTTGGGTAACAAAAACATTATCAAGTTCGCTGGGTAGAAAACTCATCATGGCAGTTACGGGGCTTTCGCTGATACTATTCTTATTGGTACATTGCGGGATTAATGCCACTATTTTCTTTAATGATGGAGGAGAAACTTTCAATGCTGCCGCTGAGTTCATGGGTCACAACTGGTTTATTAGAGCAACGGAGGTCGGTTTAATGGCTGGTTTTATCATTCACATTGTGGATGGCTTAATGCTTTGGAAATCTAACAGAGAAAAACGTCCTGTGAAATATGCCATTGTCAAAGGTGAAGTGAACTCCTCTTGGGCATCCCGTTCAATGGGACTTTTGGGGTCGCTTTTGTTGATTTTCTTGGTAATTCACTTACGCCATTTTTGGATAACAAGTCGTTTTACAGACGAAATAACAGGAGGACACACAACGCTTTTTGCAGAGATGGTTGAAACTTTTGCTAATCCAATTCCAGTCATTATTTACGTAATTGGTTGTATATCATTGGCGTACCATTTATCACATGGCTTTCAGAGTTCATTCCAAACGATGGGTTGGAACCACCCAAAATATACACCATTTGTGAAAGCAGTAGGACTTGGGTTTTCAATTTTGATTCCATTCATTTTTGCTTCAATGCCAATTGTAATGTATTTGGGGCTTATCAAATAATTAAGATGAGGTAAGAGTTTAGAGATGATGAGATTATTGAGTAATTTATTTATAATCAATCTCTCTCAATCAATAGTAAAATGTCGTCTGGATGTACGGCGTTACCTCATTAGCGTAATAAAGTACATTTATAATTCTTAATTTTTAATTTTTAATTGAAAGATTATGTCAACCATATTAGATGCTAAAATACCAAGTGGACCAATTGGGGAGAAATGGACAGATTTCAAATCTCATGTGCCATTAGTAAATCCCGCTAACAAACGGAATATCGAAGTTATCGTGGTCGGTACTGGCTTGGCTGGTGCTTCGGCGGCGGCTTCTTTGGCAGAATTAGGATACAAAGTCAAAGCATTTTGTTTCCAAGATTCACCTCGCAGAGCCCACTCAATTGCGGCTCAAGGCGGGATTAATGCTGCTAAAAATTATCAAAATGATGGTGATTCAGTTTTCCGTCTTTTTTATGATACCATCAAAGGTGGAGACTATCGTGCAAGAGAAGGAAATGTTCACCGTTTGGCAGAAGTCTCTGGTTCAATCATCGACCAATGCGTGGCTCAAGGTGTTCCTTTTGCTCGTGAATACGGTGGATTATTGTCAAATCGTTCTTTCGGTGGCACGCAGGTTCAACGCACGTTTTATGCGGCAGGACAAACTGGACAGCAATTATTGTTGGGAGCCTATTCAGCTTTACAACGCCAAATTGGCTTAGGGAATGTTACGATGATGACTCGCCACGAAATGATGGACGTAGTAATGATTGATGGCAAAGCTCGTGGCATTATTGCTCGTGATTTGATTTCGGGTAAATTAGAAAGACATTTTGGACACGCTGTTTTATTGTGTACGGGTGGATACGGCAACGTTTTCTATCTTTCAACGAATGCAATGGGTTCAAATGTGTCAGCAACTTGGAAAGCACACCGCAAGGGAGCATTCTTTGCAAATCCATGTTATACGCAAATTCACCCAACGTGTATTCCTGTATCGGGCGACCACCAATCAAAGCTGACTTTGATGTCAGAATCTTTGAGAAATGATGGTCGTATTTGGGTTCCAAAAAAACAAAATGATACTCGTTTAGCCATTGATATTCCAGAAGAAGAAAGAGATTATTATTTAGAGCGTCGTTATCCTGCTTTTGGAAACTTAGTACCTCGTGATATTGCTTCTCGTGCCGCCAAAGAGCGTTGCGATGCAGGTTATGGCGTAGGAACTTCTAAAATGGCGGTTTATCTTGATTATGCCGAAGCCATTTTGCGTTATGGAAAAGGAGAAGCTAACAAACAAGGTATTCACGATGCAACGCCTGAGCAATTGCAAGAAATGGGTAAGACTGTGGTGAAAGAAAAATACGGTAACTTGTTTGATATGTACAAGCAAATTACTGGCGAAGACCCATATACGCTACCAATGCGTATTTATCCAGCGGTTCACTACACAATGGGTGGACTTTGGGTTGATTACAACTTAATGACAACAGTGCCAGGGCTTTATGCCTTGGGCGAAGCCAATTTTTCTGATCATGGAGCAAACCGTTTGGGAGCATCGGCTTTAATGCAAGGTTTAGCAGATGGTTATTTCGTATTACCATATACCATTGGAGCTTATTTGGCGAGTGATATTCGTACAAAAGCAATTCCAACCGATTCTCCAGAATTTGTACAAGCTGAAAAAGAAGTGCAGGAGCGTATCAATAAAATGATGTCAATCAAAGGCACAAAATCAGTTGATTATTTCCACAAGAAATTAGGAAAAATCATGTGGAATGAATGTGGAATGTCTCGTAGTGAGGCTGGCTTGAAAGGTGCAATTACTGAGATTAGAGGTTTAATTCAAGAGTTTTGGTCGGATGTAAGAATTCCAGGTGATGCAGACGAATTCAATCCAGAATTAGAGAAAGCAGGTCGTGTTGCAGATTTCTTGGAGTTAGGAGAACTGATGTGCGTGGATGCTTTGGATAGAAATGAGTCATGTGGAGGTCACTTCCGTGAAGAATATCAAACCGAAGATGGTGAAGCCTTGCGTGATGATGAAAACTTTGCCTACGTTGCCGCTTGGGAATATAAAGCACCTTCTGAGTTTGAACTACACAAGGAAGAGTTGGTATTTGAAAATGTTAAAATTGCTCAGCGTTCTTATAAATAGCGATTAAGCGATTAGCGAAAAAAGCGAATGGAGAAAGTTAGCGAATAGTGATTATTGGACTCCGATTAATTCGCTGACTCAACGTTCGCTTATTCACTAATTTTCATTCGCTATTCGCTAACTTAACATTCGCTATTCGCCAATTTTCATTCGCTATTCGCTAATTTAACATTCGCTAAAAATAAAAAATGGCAATTGTAAATTCGTACAAAGAGTTAATCGTATGGCAAAAATCCATTGAATTAGTCAGCAAGGTTTACTCATTAACAAAGAAATTCCCAAATGACGAAAAATTTGGTTTGGTTAGTCAATTAAACCGTGCATCTGTGTCAATTCCTGCGAATATTGCAGAAGGTTGGGGAAGAGAAAGTAGAAAAAATTATGTTCAGTTTCTACGAATATCACGGGGTTCTTTGTTTGAATTAGAAACATTATTAGTCATATCCACTAATGAAGGATTTGTAACTCCAGAATCATTCAAAGAAATCTCAATTCAAACTGAGGAAGTTTCAAGAATGTTAATTAGTATGATAAAAAAATTAGAAGATAAAATTAATGAATAGCGAATTGCGAAAGAAGTGATTAGCGAGTGTGATAGTTCGATTTATTCGCTCAATCGCTACATTTGTTCAATCGTAACTTTGATTCGCTTATTCGCTAAATTTCGCTAATCGCTCAAAAAAATATGGAAGGAAATATGAATTTGTCTCTTAAGGTTTGGAGACAGAAAAATGCAAACTCGGAAGGTAAATTCCAACAATACGACGTTCAGGGCATTTCAGAAGATATGTCCTTCTTGGAAATGTTTGACGTTTTGAACGAACGTCTTATCAACGAAGGAGAATCTCCCGTTGCTTTTGACCATGATTGCCGTGAGGGTATCTGCGGAATGTGTTCAATGTATATCAACGGTGAACCACATGGTCCTGGCAAAAACGTTACGACTTGCCAATTGCACATGAGGTCATTCAAAGATGGCGATACCATTACGGTTGAGCCATGGAGAGCCAAAGCCTTCCCAATTGTGAAAGACTTGGCAGTGAATCGTTCAGCCTTCGACCGTATAATTGCGGCGGGTGGATATATTTCCGTAAATACGGGTAATGCCCAAGATGCCAACTCATTACCAATTGCCAAAGATAATGCTGATGATGCTTTCATGGCAGCGGCTTGTATTGGTTGTGGTGCGTGTGTGGCGGCTTGTGTGAATTCTTCAGCCATGTTATTTACTTCGGCAAAAATTTCTCAATTGGCTCTGTTGCCACAAGGACAAGCAGAACGTCAAATGCGTGCCGAGAAAATGGTTGCTCAGATGGACACAGAAGGATTTGGTGCTTGTAGTGTTACGGGTGCTTGCGAAGCTGAATGTCCAAAAGGAATATCTTTGGAAAACATTGCTCGTATGAACCGTGAATATTATGGTGCTGTGCTTTCTTCTAAATAAGAAGATAAAAATATACATTAAAAAGCCGTTTCAGGAAACTGAGACGGCTTTTTTGGTTTAACTTAAAACATTAACAAACCTTTAACAAAACCAAAATAATACTTTGCGTAATTTTCTGTTCTAATCTGTAAATCACAATTAAATCACAAGGACATGAAAAAGCTTATGGTTGCCGCTTTGATGGTTATTATATCCATTGCTTCGGTGAATGCACAATTTGGAGGAAATCAGGCGTATGCGTATGACGATGATAGATATTATTACGACAATGACTTCGATTGGCATTGGGATATCCGTGTGAAAATCAGTAATGGAATTCAGCGAGGATTACTGACTCAGAATGAATCAAACCGAATGTACAGTAGATTGGAGGATGTGGAAAGGAAGGAATATGCTTATCAAGCGGACGGACTTTTTAGCGGTTGGGAACAACAAGAAATTTGGGATGATGTCGTTTATCTAAATCAACGTCTGGGCATTGAATTAAGTGATTATGACCGTAATTTCTACGGTTTTGATGTCTATGGATATGAACGTCGTGGATATAACAGATGGTTCTATCAAGGAGGATATGACTTTTTTAGATTCGATAAAAGAGGTTTTGGAAGTATAAGATTAGGCTATAATCCTCGCCCAAATTATAACGGTTGGTGCAGAAATAATAACAATTTTACTGCCCGTAGATATTATTCAGAAAGACCTCATTACGATAATCGAGGAGGTAATCGTAGAGAATATACCAGAGGAAATTGGGGTAATGGAAACAAC
>JAYVIV010000032.1:0-13996 GCA_043769985.1 Arcicella sp. | reverse complement strand
GACACTGGGACACACAGTCCAAGACTCCGAAAACTAAAACTTTGTGTCTCCGTGACTTGGTGGCGTTAATTACACTCCCTACTAACCTTTGAAAATGCTCCTAAAAAATGCCAAAATATTAGCCGTTGATGATGACCAAGACGTATTGGTGGCGGTAAAAATGCTCCTTCGTCCAGAGGTGAAAGAAATCGTTACCGAGAAAAATCCTGAGAAAATTTTATCGCTTTTAGCCCAAAATCAATTTGATTTGATTTTGTTGGACATGAATTATAAAAGTTCCTTGAATACAGGGAATGAGGGTATTTTTTGGCTTCGTAAAATTAGGGAAATCAACAAGAACGTTGCTGTGATTATGATTACGGCGTATGGAGATATTGATTTGGCAGTGCGTTCAGTGAAAGAAGGGGCGAATGATTTTGTGCTGAAACCTTGGCGAAATGAAAGACTGTTAGAAACACTCGAAAACTGTTATCAGCAAACCATTGCGGGTAATAAACAAAGTACAAAAAAGACTTCTTCAAAAGTTGAAACATCCTTACTTGGTTCTTCCGAAGCGATGCAAGATGTGCTGTATAAAATTGAAAAAATTGCTCCAACTGATGCCAATATTTTGATTTTGGGAGAAAACGGAACGGGGAAAACCGAAGTGGCTAAATTGATTCATCAAAAGTCATTACGGAATCAAAAAACCTTCGTACACGCTGATTTAGGCTCTTTAACCGAAAGTTTATTTGAATCTGAACTCTTCGGGCATAAAAAAGGGGCGTTCACCGATGCTCGTGAAGACCGTGCGGGTCGCTTTGAATCTGCCAATGAAGGAACGTTGTTTTTGGATGAAATTGGGAATATTTCACTTCCGCAACAAGCCAAATTATTGACCGTTTTGCAAAATCGAGAAGTGACAAGATTAGGCACAAATGCTCCCATTTCGATTGACATTCGCCTCATCTCTGCGACTAATGCACCCATCAAAGAAATGGCTTCGCAAAATCAATATCGTAAGGACTTGATTTATCGTTTGAATACCATCGAAATCACGCTTCCTCCTTTGCGTATGCGAGGAAATGATGTAGTACTTTTGGCTGAATATTTTATGAAAAGTTACGGTGAAAAATACCATAAAAACTTAATGGAAATTGACGAAAAAGCCAAAGCGAAACTTCGTCAATATGCTTTTCCAGGGAATATCAGAGAACTCCAACACAGCATCGAAAGGGCAGTAATTATGGCTGATAATCAGATAATTACTGCAAGAGATTTGGATTTGAATTCATCCATCGAAACGCCCGTAATAATGTCGCAAGAAAGCTCAACTTTACGGATTGATGAAATAGAAAAATCCACGATTCTGAAAGCCATTGAACGCCACGATGGGAATATCACAAAAGCCGCTCGTGAGTTAGGATTGACTCGGACGGCTCTTTATCGGAGGTTGGGGAAGTATGATATTTAGATACAATTGGCACACTGGTTTTACGGATTGGACACGGATAGAATATGATTTTTTCACCGTTAGGATACCATGACGTAATGAATAATCTTAGCGATAAATATAATATTTCATCCATGTCCAATCCGTAAAATCCGTGTTCCCTAAACAATCATTAATTTGAAAACACGCTACGAAATCAGTCTGACCATTCGAGTCATTTTGTTGCTTGCCAGCATCACGGCAGCGGCATTTTGCATTGTCAGTAATCGCTACACTTTGTTGATTTTTGTGGGCTTAATGATTGTTTTTCAGATACTCAACTTCATCCAGTTTATTAACAAAACTAATACCGAACTCTCGCAATTTATCGAAGCCGTTCAATATCGAGATTTTTCTTTACAATTTACCGAAAAAAATGCCCCCGTTTCCGTTCGACAACTTCGTAGGGCTTTCAATCAGATTAATTCGACTTTCAAACAGCTTTCTTCCGAACGAGAAGAACAATATCAGTATCTCCAAAAAATCTTGGAATTGGTTGATACGGGGATATTGTCTTACGACCAAGAAGGAAATGTTGGCTGGATAAATGAGGCTTTCAAACGGATGATGAATGTTCCTTATTTGCGAAATATTTCTTCGCTCGAAAAACGAGATGTATCTGTATATCAAGCTATTATGAATCTTAAAAACGGAGATAGCCAATTAGTCAAGATTAATCATAAGCAAGTTCTCCTGGCAAAAACCACTTTTTTAAACGAAAATATTGAGACAAATCTCATTGCTTTTCAGAACGTAAACGAAGCCATTGAAGATACTGAAGCACAAGCCTATCAGAAACTTTTGCGAGTAATGACCCATGAAATCATGAACTCGGTTGCCCCAATTGCCTCTTTGGCGGAGACGATGGAGGGTGCTATCGCACGGAAGAAGGGAAAAATGGAGACGGGAGGAAAGGAGTTTGGAGGAAAAAGTGATGATGAACTTGAGGATATTTCTTTGGGTATTTCCACGATTCGTAAACGGAGTGAAAATCTTTTGAAGTTTGCTGATACGTATCGTCAATTGGCCAAAGTTTCCATGACTTCGTTCTCAAAATTTTACATTCGAGATTTATTTGAAGGCGTTGAAATACTGTTAGAAAATCAAATTGAGCAAAAAAATATTGAATTCGATGTCATCATCAAAGACTTTGAATTGATGATTGAAGGCGATATAGTCTTGATTGAACAAGTGCTGATTAACTTGATAATCAACGCAATAGATGCCGTTAGAAATCACTCAAATCCTAAAATTACGCTCTCAGTTTTTCAAAATAATCAACAACAAGTAATCATTGAAGTTCTGGACAATGGCGTGGGAATGTCTGAGGAATTAATGGATAAAATTTTCGTGCCTTTTTTTACCTCCAAGCCCAACGGTTCAGGAATTGGATTAAGTTTATCGAAGCAAATTATGGCATTGCACAAAGGTACAATCACCGTAAATTCTGTGGAAAAACAAGGAACGGCTTTTCGATTAGGATTTTGAGGAATTGAGTTATTTAACCACGGGTTTTATAAATTTTCAGTACATATTTTCTCTACATAACCCGTGGCTTAATTTTAAATTCTACCCATTCTTCACCCTACCCACAAATGCTTTAATGTCTCCTTCCAAATCTTCAGAAGCACCCAATAATTTTATAAAAGCACTACCAATAATTGCTCCTGCGGCGTGTGAAGAGGCTTTTTTGAAAGTTTCATTATCCGAAATCCCAAAGCCAATCAGCCTTGGATTTTTTAGGTTCATGGCATTTACTCGCTCAAAATAAACTTCTTGGTCGTTTGAAATCCCCGTTTTTGCTCCTGTCGTGCTGGCGGATGAAACCATGTAAATAAACCCATCCGAAATATTATCAATGTGTCTGATTCTACTTTCGGCGGTTTGTGGGGTTATCAAAAAGGTATTCAAAATGCCGTATTTATCGAAAATTGTCTTGTATTCGTCCTCATACACGCTGATAGGCATATCGGGCAAAATCAAGCCATCAATTCCCACTTCTTGGCATTTCTGACAAAAGTTTTCAACGCCAAATTGTAGGATAGGATTGATATATCCCATCAATAAAATTGGAACGGTTATACCCGCCTCACGAATACCCGAAAGCTGTTCAAAAAGCAATTTTACGGTCATGCCCGCATCCAATGCCACTTGGTTAGACTGCTGAATGGTTTCGCCATCCGCCACAGGGTCGGAATAAGGCATTCCGATTTCTACTAAATCTGTTCCTCCGTCTTGTAAAGCCTTCAAAATCAAGACTGTATCGTTAATTTTTGGAAATCCTGCGGTGAAATAAACGTTGAGGATATTATTGTTTTTCTCTTGGAAAAGTTGTTTTATTCTGTTCATGATATTTAGCCCCCTAACCCCCGAAGGGAGAATTTGGGACGTTGATTTTTTTAAATTAAATTTAAAATAAGGTTGCCATTTCAAAAAGTTCCCCCTCTGGGGGTTAGGGGGCTATTATTTTTCGGGATTGGTGGCAACGTACAATATTCTTTCTCCACCCATTACAAACATAGGCGAAACTCGCCATCGTCCTCTTTCTGAGGCTTTTAGGAAGTTTTTAGTGATTAATTTATGGGCTGCTAAAATGCTTTTTTCATTCAAATTTTTACTTCTGGCAAACGAATAGGCTTCAAATAAATCATCGGCTTTTTTAGTATAATCCACCAAGAATTTAACGCCCAATAATTTATGTTTTAAGTAAGAATCTAATTCAATTTCAACGCCTTCAATTTTGGAAGAGTACACGACCGAACTGGACGTATAAAATGTAAAATCTTGAATAGTATTCTGAAATTCTTGAAAATTAGCCATACGTTTTTCCAACTCATCTTCTTGGATAGAAAAATGAGGTAACAGGGTATCGGATGGGAGGATTTTGAATTTCATTATTGCTTATTCTAATGACATTTGTTTGTAAAATGTGATTTATTTCACACTTTTTTGTCAATATAACTATTTGATAATCAGATATATATACTTATTTAAACGTTTTCCGTGCTTATTTAAACGTTTTTTCGTGTTTATTAAACGTTTTTTCGTGTTTATTAGACGTTTTTTTCGTGCTTATTTAAACGTTTTTATGTGTTTATTAAACGTTTTTGTGTGCTTATTAAACGTTTTACACAATTTTATATCACATCATTGATAGAATATTTAGACCATCGTTTATCGTTATGTTTGCTTAAAGTATTGTCTTTAAGCATAGTATCAATTGTTTGCCTTATCCTACGAATCGGTATCTCTTTTCCAATTCTCTCATGGATTGTACCAATTTCAGATGGCTGATAAATTTGTAGATCTTGAATAATTAGCTCTTTCAATCTGTGAGGTTCTATCTTTTTAAGGGTCGTTTTACCTTTAAAATTTAGTCTTTTTAAATATTCTGGATTTATAAAATATCCTGTTGCCTTTGTTTTACCAGAAGATTTTATGAGTTCAATATCTAATAATCTTCCCATCCAATGCCGCACACCGTTAGCTTCTTTGATATTTAGAAGATTACTTAATTCAAGGGCTGATAAAATATTATGTTGAGCGATTAATCCTAAACAGATAATTTCTTTTTGCCTAAGTTGATATTCTTCGTTGGCTTTTTGAACTAATTGAATTATTTCCTCTTTTAAAATTCTTCGTGAAACACTTACAATCACTCTATCATCTTCTTCTAATACTTGCGGGAGTCCCTTACCATTTGATAGTAATACTTCATACATTAAATCATAACCAGAGCCTTCGCTTTCCATTAATCCCAAGTCGTAAAATACCTGAGCTAATTGTCTATTTCTTCTAATTGATTGACTAATAATATTTTGTGGAGTAACACCCAGAGGTAGAAGACCAGGATTATGAATTTCGAGATGATCTGTGTAAAGATTAATGAAAATATCTCCCCTCATATTATATACACGATGAACCAAAGCGTTGATGATTAACTTTCTGATAACTTTCATATCATAATTAGGAATGACTTTACGGTATAATCCGTCCGAGATTTCTATTCCTTCTTTCCAATCAGGAATATTATTTTGTATTTCTTCAAGAAGTTCAAAAGGATTTAATGAATAATCGTCCCATCTAATCTTATTAACTTTTTTTTCATTGCCATCATACTTTATAAACTGCACTAATGGTGCGTGAAGTAACATTGCTCTATCTTGACGATGTCCAATCCAAAGGATTCCAAGATTAGTTAAAAAACCGTTTTTAGTAAAAAAATAATGGTCAAGTAATTCTTCATCAGATTTCTCTTTTACAAATGTGGTAACTCGTGGAGATTTTCTTATTTGATTGAGGAAGGTTTTAGTTTTTTCTATATCAATATTGGTTCTTATAACTTTTCTATTAGTTTGCTCCTCCCAAACATAAGCATTTCTATCAGAAGTTAAACGGGTTATTTCATCAGCCAATATAGGTTTACATTGGTCTGAAATTCTCATATAATACCTGCCATCAGTAGTACAGGCAACCGTTTGAACATTTCTATTGACTTTTACCTCTAAATATTCACCCCCATTTTCAGCTATTTGAATGGAAGGGATAAGACTTACATTCATTGTCAATTGGCTTATTTTTAGAAAAATTGCTTCAACATAATCTTTCTTTATTTTTTGTCCTTTTTGTGGGAGAGTAGCATCATCTTCAATGCCAATGAGGATTTTTCCTCCATTCGCATTAGCAAAGGAGACACAGTCTTTGGCTAATTCAGCCCAATCCGTATTCCTAATTGGTTCTTTGAAAAATAAAATAGATTTCTTATCTATCTCTTGTCCTTCAATCATTTTGTTTTGTAATTTGATGTAAATTATTCATAATGAATAGGTTATGTCACTTACCTACCCAAAAATCAACCCCGCCAAACCATTAAAATCCAACCCATTAAAAGTCCCAGAAGACATCATCAACAAATTAGAATTACGCCATCGTTGGGCAAGGAGAAAGTCTTTCAGCGAATCATTATCCGTGAAAACATGGAGGTTGGGATTATTGAAATGCACTTTAATATCTTCGGGCGTAATGGGGGGTAATTTCTTGTGTTCCAAGGTTTTAGGACTAAAATACACGACTGGTACATCGGCTGCATTTAGTTTATTGGCGTATTCTCCCAAGAAATCTTTATTCAAACTACTAAACGTATGCAACTCCAAGCAAGCCACCAATTGACGGTCTGGGAATTGGGCTTTTACTGCTTTCGTAGTCGCCTCAACTTTGGATGGAGCATGAGCAAAGTCCTTGTAAATCACCGTATTGTCGTTTTCTCCAACTAATTCCAAACGTTTTGCCGCACCCTTAAATGAAGGAATGGCAGCGTAAAATTCTTCATCATCAATCCCGATTTGAGATAAAACTAATTTCGCACCGTTCAGATTTTTAAGATTATGTTCGCCAAAAACTTCAATTTCCAATTCTTGCTTATTCGGTAAAATCAAAAATGTTTTGCCATCTTTTATTCGATTTGGCAAGGCTTGATACGGAAATCTTTTAATCCCCAAACGTTCCTGTGAGCCTATTTTATTAACCAATTCATCGGTTTCGTCATAAATAAAACTTCCTGCTTTTGGTAAATTATTGGCTAATAATTCAAATTGATGCACGTAATCATCAAAATCTGGATAGACGTTTACATGATCCCAAGCAATGCCAGACATCAACATCACGTGGGGATGATAATGTAAAAATTTTGGTTGACGGTCGATAGGAGAGGAGAGGTACTCATCGCCCTCAATCACAATAACGGGAGCGTCAGAAAGTTTTGCCATCGTGTCGAAACCTTCAATTCTTGCCCCAACCATATAATCAAATTTGCGATTATGAAATTTCAAAACGTGCAGAATCATAGATGTGATGGATGTTTTGCCATGACTTCCCGCAATCACAACTCGCTGTTTATGAAGGCTTTGTGAATAGATAAATTCGGGATAGGAATAAATTTTAATGCCTAATGTCTGGGCTTTTGCCAACTCAGGATTGTCTGCACGGGCGTGCATTCCCAAGATTACGCAAGATAAATCAGTGGTAATTTTCTCAGGAAACCAGCCCATTTCGTTAGGGAGCATTCCTTTTTCAGCTAATAAAGTTCGAGACGGTTCATAAATTTCATCGTCAGAACCTGTGATTTGAAAGCCTCGGTTATGTAAATCAATTGCCAAATTGTGCATTGCTGCTCCGCCAATCGCTATGAAGTGTATTTTTTGCATAAGGGAATAAGAACCTCACCCCCCGCCCCCCTCTCCGATGGAGAGGGGGAGAAGTCGGACGAATAGCTCCCCCTCTCTAACGGAGAGGGGGCTGGGGGGTGAGGTTATAACGAAGTATTATTAAACTTTTTTTATTAAAAGAACGTTAAATAAGGGTTAAATCCAATTTATTTACTTGCAAAGGTCATACTTTTATTGCACTTTTGCACACTTTTTGAGGGAATGATGTTAGGTATGAATCATGAGGTATGAGTTATGAAAAACCTCATTAATATTAAAAATCCAATAATTCAACTAATGCGTTTCTTAAAATAATAATTATGTCACTGATTATCAGTAGTTTAACTAATAACCAGTAATCAATAACTAATAACTTTTCCCCCATTTATGCTTTTTAGCTTAGGATGAAGAACTACATTGACCTGATTGACCAGACGATTGAATTCCCCACGTTGGAATTTAACATCGACCATGATAATGAACTTTTGTTCAATAATGTTCCTTTGATGGACATTATCCAACAGTATGGCACGCCCCTCAAAATCACCTATCTTCCAAAGATTGGTGAGCATATTGAAAATTCGAAAAGACTTTTCAAGAATGCCATTAAAAAGTACAATTATAAGGGAAATTATACTTATTGTTATTGTACAAAATCTTCTCATTTCAAATTTATTGTTGAAGAGGTATTAAGCCACAATGTTCACTTAGAGACATCGTCGGCTTTTGATATTTCTATTATCAGAGAATTGTATAATGAGAACAAGATTTCCAAGAATACTTTTATTCTTTGCAATGGCTATAAATTACCGCTTTACACGCAGTATATCAGCGAGTTAATCAACGAAGGCTTTAATTGTATTCCGATTTTAGACAACCTCAAAGAGATTGATTTTTACGATAAATCAGTGACGGCAGAGACGGTAAATTTAGGAATTCGTATTGCTACGGATGAAGAACCCGATTTCTCTTTTTATACATCTCGTTTGGGACTCAGATATTCTGATGTCATGGAATTGTACAAGAATAAGATTGAAGGAAGTAGTAAGTATAAATTAAAAATGTTACATTTCTTTATCAATACGGGCATTAAAGATAGTGCTTATTATTGGTCGGAATTGAGCCGTTTTATTTATAAATATTGCGAGATGAAAAAGGTATGTCCAGAACTTGATTCGATTGATTTAGGCGGAGGATTACCAATTCAAACTTCGTTGCAATTCAACTACGATTATCAGTCGATGATTGATGAAATTGTGGAATCTATTTCGTGGATTTGTAATAAAAGTAACGTTCCAGTTCCTAATTTATTTACGGAATTTGGATCCTATACGGTTGGCGAAAGTGGGGCAGTTTTATACGAAATTATTGATCAGAAGTTGCAGAACGACAAGGAGTTATGGTATATGATTGATGGTTCTTTCATCACGCAATTGCCAGATTCTTGGGGAATGAACCAGAAGTATATCATGCTTCCAGTGAATAATTGGGATTTCCCGTATCAGAAAGTAAATTTAGGGGGTCTGACTTGCGATTCGATGGATTTTTATAATACCGAAGCCCATAGTTCAGATTTATATTTACCGATTTACGAAGAAGGTCAAGAACGTCAGTATGTGGGTTTCTTCCACACAGGGGCATATCAAGAGTCTTTGGGAGGCTACGGAGGAATCCAACATTGTTTGATTCCTGCTCCAAAACACGTAATTGTGGATAGATTAGAAGATGGTACAATAACGACTCGGCTTTTTGCTGATGAACAAGGAAAAGAAGGCATGATGACTATTTTGGGTTATGGTGATAAAGTGGAGAAACAAGAGGAAAAGATTTTGGTAATAAGCCAAGAAGATATGGAATTGGCAGAGCAGATGTCGTTAGTGGAACAATAGTTCAGGAGAAAAGGAGTTAGAAGGAATGAAGAAATGGGGTTTAAACCTAATCGACTGAAAATTAATTAGTTGCGAAACAATATTTGGCAAGATTTTTCGTAATTTTGTTGTGTAAGCATTCTTACACGACCCACAACAATATTGTATCATGAAAAAATCAACCATCATCTTAGGATTATTAGCTGTTATTTCTTTGGCATCGTGTGCAAGAAAAAATAATTGTCCTGCCTACGGAAGTACGAGCATTGAAAAACCTGCCTACAAGGGTAGAAATTAATAGAGTGTGCAGTAGGTAGTTTGCAGTAAGCAAATTTGCAAATTCATAATACCTTTCTTTTAATGAGAATGGTAAACTGTATGTTTAAAAAAAGGCGTTAAGAACGAGTTCAGCTCAATTTTAACGCCTTTTTTAGGTTAATTTTCTATCAACTGTACCTATCATTCCTCCAAGGATAAGCAGTGTTTGAATAGCCTCTTTCCTCCCAAAATCCCAACTTATTTTTCGGCATAAATTCAATCCTTTTAATCCATTTTGAGCCTTTCCAAGCGTATAATTGTGGCGTAATCATCCGTAGAGGTCCGCCATGTTCTACCGCAAGTGGCTGACCATCAACGGTATGCCCTAACAGAACATCAGGTTTTAGGGCTTCTTCCAACGATACATTTGTTGTGTAAGTGTCATATCCGTAACACATAATGTGCGTAGCGGTTTCTTTGGGTTGTACCAAAGCCGCTAAATCAATTAAACTTACGCCCTTCCAAATCATATCCAATTTTGACCAAGTCGTAACGCAGTGAAAATCGGAAGTGTCCTCGGTTTGAGGTAAAGCCATGAATTCATCCCACGTTAGCATGACTGGATTTTCCACTTCTCCATCAATAATCAAACGCCATTTATCCAAAGGGATTTTTGGTTGATAACCCAAATCAAGCACGGGCCACTTGGTTGTAAGTGTTTGACCAGCAGGTGTATTTGGCATTCCATGACGATTAATAACACCTTTCCCTTGCGGTGTTGAATCCGCCATCGAAGGCGTTAATTTCATCTTTTCCTCAAACCGATTTTTCAGTTTCATCCTTGCTTCGATGATTCGGTCGAGCTTATTATTTTCTAATGCTTCATTTTCCATAACTACCTGATTTATTTCTTTTTTAACACGAATTTGGATTAAAAAGTTTTGTCAGATAATCCTGTCATTTTCCATAATTTTATTTATTGGAAAACTCCCCAAAATGCCAGAGAATTCCAGCAGGGTTGTGTAGGAAACATTCTTTTCCCCAATCATACGTTTTAATGGGAACAAGTCTTACCCCTTCGTATTTTGAGGGTAAATTTAATGCCAAAATTTCTTGGTAATACCTCTCAACGCTATCAACTTCCATAAAAATCATGGAATTGTCAATCCAATCTTTTACGCAAGCATCTTGGAGATAAAAACCGATGCCCCCCGTGTGGAAATAAGAGAAATTATTACCCAAAACGGTTTCTTGAAATCCCAAATCTTGATAAAATTTACGAGATATTTCAAAGTCTTTAGCTCCGATAAATGGCCTAATTGATAGGGCTTTATGATTCATAGTTTTGTTGTAAATTTGAAATCAAAAGTAAATTTTATTTTTGAACAAAAAAAAGAGACAAGGCAACGCCTTGTCTCTACAAATAAAATCAAACCATATTATATCACTAAATAAGACCGTTTTTGGCTAAAGCCTCGCAAATTTGAACGGCATTTGTGGCTGCTCCTTTACGCAAATTATCAGCAACAATCCACATATTTACGGTGTTTGGTTGCGTAAAATCACGACGAATTCTTCCGACAAAAACCTCATCTTTTCCGTGTGCATTGATGGGCATAGGATAAATAGCATTTTTAGGGTCATCTTGCACGATTACGCCTTCTTCTGCCGCTAAAATGCGCTGAATTTCTTCCACATCAAAATCATTTTCAAACTCAATATTCACCGATTCTGAGTGTCCGCCAATGGTTGGAATTCTAACGGTTGTGGCCGTTACTTGAATGGAATCGTCCATCATGATTTTCTTGGTTTCGTTCACCATTTTCATTTCTTCTTTGGTGTAACCGTTATCCAGAAATACATCAATGTGTGGCAAAACGTTCAAGTCAATCTTGTGTGGATACACCGCAGGAACGTCTGTACGCCCTTCACGCTCGGCAAAAAGTTGATCAACCGCCGCTTTTCCCGTTCCCGTAACCGACTGATACGTTGAAACTACGACCCGTTTTACCTTGTATTTTTTATGTAATGGATTCAAAATCACTACCATCTGAATCGTTGAACAGTTGGGATTGGCAATAATTTTATCTTCTGCCGTAAGCGTGTGAGCATTGATTTCTGGAACGACCAATTTTTTAGTTTCATCCATTCTCCATGCCGATGAATTATCCACAACTGTAATACCCGCCGCCGCAAATTTTGGAGCTAATTCCAAAGATGTTCCACCACCTGCCGAGAAAATCGCCACGTTTGGTTTCATCTTTATAGCATCGTCAAAACTCACAACCGAATACTGTTTACCCTTAAATTCAACCTGTTTACCCACTGAACGCTCAGAGGCAACTGGAATAAGTTCTGTTACGGGGAAATTACGTTCCGCCAATACTTTAAGGATTTCACCACCGACCAAACCAGTGGCTCCGACTACTGCTACTTTCATTTTAACTGATTGATTATTAACTGATTATATGAAAACTCTTGTTTTTAAAGTATAACAGGTTTCCAACCTGTTATCGTAGTGATTAACAAACAGGTTGGAAACCTGTTGTACTTCACTAAAAATTATGCGAAATTCCAACGCCTAAAATCGCTTGATTATTGAAAGATTTATCTAAAACTAAGCCGACTTTATTCTCTGAAATTACTTCGTTGTATCTTTTTATCGACTTCCCCAAATGCAAATTTGATTTAATATTCAAATATCCCGAAATCAAAATAGTTCCACCAAATGTCCCCCAATAGACTCCATTCGATACTTTTTCACGATTAAATATGGTATAAAGTGAAAATGCTGTTGAAACTAAATTGATAACTTGAGCGGTTTTTCTTTGTTTTTTGAAAGTTAAATACTCAATATTTGCCTCTGTATCTCGCAACTGCAACAAAGGAATTTGTAAGCCCAAAGGATTTTCGATTATCTGACGGTCATAGATAAATCTTGTACCCAAAAATTTCTGCTTTACCTCTATTGGAAAAAGCGTTTTTCTTTCAATCTGAGCGAATGATTTAGCATAAAAACCGATTAAAAAAATGAGTAATATCCTGATTTTCACGAAATTGGAATTAGTAAAAAAGTTCGCAAAATTAGTCTTTATAATTGGAAGAGAAAAGGGGTTTTAAGTTATGAATTATGAGCTATGAGTTATGAGATGGTTAAGTATTTGATTTTTAGGCATTTAAATCATATTGAAATTTATGAATTTTATTGGGGGTAATACAAAAATCCATTTTTATGTCAAATTCATTTACATCTTCGATAATTTCAATAGGTTCTTCTAAACATAACCCTATCTTCATAGTTTCGGGTTTGCATTCTTGTAAAAAACGGTCATAGAAGCCTTTCCCATAACCTACTCTGTTTCCGTTTTTGTCAAAAATTAAAAGTGGAATTATTACTAAGTCAATTTGATATGGTTGGATTTTTTTTTGATTTTCTCCCGAAGGTTCTAAGATTCCCCAGTGATTTTCTGTTAGCCTTTTTTCGTCTAAAAGATAGTTTTCTAATTCTGATTTTTCGGGAATAACCTTGGGAATTATGATATTCATCTTTGAAAAATTTTTCTGTAAGTATCTAATAATCAACCAAGTATTAATTTCATTCTGTTTAACAATTGGCAGAAAAATATGAAAATTTTTTACTCCTAAAAGGTCAAAACATTGGAAGAACAAATTAGTGATTTTTTGGCTTTTGATACTTATCTGCTCGGGTGAAATTGCCTTGCGTTTGGACAGATAAATTTTGCGGAGTTCGGATTTTTTCACATTTAGATTTTAACTTCAGAAGTATAGGTGTTAACGTAATAAAGGGTATCTTTTATTATTATTAACACCTGTGCTTCTGAGAATTTGGAGAGAAACTTGGGTATTTTGGTAACATTAAATGGGCTAAAGTATCACTTTTCCAAAACACCCTTCAAAGCAGTCAATCCACTTGTTAAATCTCGCCCTAAAATTTCATTCATATCTAAAAACATAAGTACGACATTAGTTGGATAAGCCATTGTGCCACTCATACCCCATTTCACTTTCGTTTGCGTGGCAGATACGCTATCCGTGGTCATATACGCAGGGGAAGTTGACTTTATAGGGGCAAAAAATCTTAATTTATAATCAACCCTTTCGCCTTCAGTAATTTTTGCAATTTCCTGCTCACCTCTTCCTAATTCATCATTTTCGCTGTCCCAAGCTGAAATAAA
>JAYVIV010000031.1:0-36045 GCA_043769985.1 Arcicella sp. | reverse complement strand
CATCAAACTCTTATTTGGAGGAAAAACCACTTGGTCAATCACTTGAATCACTCCATTTGATGCCAAAATATCCGCAGAAATAATCTTGGCACTTCCATTAATAAAGATACCAGATGAATTTTTGGACAAATACAATTCAACATTCGGGCTTTGAACAACCCCCGATTTCATCTCGTTCGTTAAGAGTCGTCTTTGCCTAACGATGTGCGTATTAAGCAATTTTAATAACTCAGCTTTTGTCAGTTTACTAACATCAACCTTTGAGAAAGCCTCATTGGTGGGAGCGAAAATAGTGTAAGATTCAGATGATTTAATTCCATCAACCAAACCATTATCTGTCAAAAGTTTGGTAAATGTAGTGAAACGGCTATCTAATAATGCTAAATCAATGGCATCATTTTCTGGATTTACATAACCTTTTTTGCACGAAGTGGTAATAAACAAACCGAATACTAAAAAAAATAATAGGCTAATAATTTTGAATAAATTTTTCATGGTTTTTACGATTTATTTTAGTTAAAAATCTCTACGGTAATTGGGGTTGTAAATTGTAAAAGTAAACTACTTCTGTGTTTGTAACTATTCTCATTACCAAATAGTTATAACAATTATGGAATTTTCCCGTGGTTTTTTTCTCTCTTATATTATTTCCGCAGACAGCTCAGCGTTACTCCAATGGATGCTTACAGCATTTATGAGTCATGCCTTACCGATGCCGATAAAATAAAAACCCATTTTCTTCTCGTATTAATTCCAAATTAGGGTGGGCTTTCAGCGTGCTGTCCGAATCTATTTTCATGATAAAATAGGCAGGTTTATCGAGTTTTTTTGTATTGAGCAATTCGTTTTCTTGAAAGATTTTCGTCGGGCGAGGTTTCTGAAAATAAAATAATTGAGCGTATGATTTAAAACCCAAAGGTTCTATATAAACATCTTTTCCCCGCAATGATTCATAGAAAGAAATGGCAGTTCGTTGGGTATAGCCTTCTATTTTAGGAATCACTAAAGCACTGTAAATCAATATAGTAAATGATAAAAGCAGGTAAATTTGTATTATCTTTTTCTTCAAGACGAAAATGATTACACCAATCAAAAAAACTATCCCGATGTAACGTTCCCAACCATTCCAAACAACTTTGGCTTGAAGATTTTGAACTGCAAATGGATCTTTAATGTAAGGAGTAATAAGGTTTGAATACTGTCCAGCCAGCGGCACTGCCGTGAGGATAACACCCAATAATATTCCGATGAAAAGCAAACCAAAAGTCAACCACCGATTCCAAGATTTTTTGTTCTCAGAAAGTTCATACACATACATAGTTGCCATGTAAGAAAGAGGAAACCACGCCATTGAAGAATAATGAACTATTTTGGTTTTTACGATGGTAAACAATATCATAACACCCCAGAAAAGTACAAACATCAATTTTTGAAAAATTTCAACATCTCCTAACCTATTATCGTGCAAGTTCTGCCTTTTGAAAAGGTATTTTATCGCAAAAATTGACATAGGAAAACATCCAATCAATACTACCAAAAAGTGATAATAAAAAGGTTGCTCATGTCCTGCATCTCCAGTGGTTAATAATCGAATTTGATACTGAATAAATTCCACGAAAAGCAACCAGCCACTTTGATATATTGACAATCCAAACCAGAGACACGCTATTAAAACTGCCCACAATATTATTGACAATATAGCTTTCAAATTATGACTTAACCATTTGATATTGAAACGATTGAGTCCCCAAAATAAAAAAATCGTTATCCCCCAAATCAATCCGCCCACAGGACCTTTTGTGAGAACCGCCAAGCCAATAAAAAATCCTGCTAAAAAAACATTTTTACGCTTTTCGTGAGGTGACTTAAAAGTAGCATTCTCCGATGATGATGGTAAATTGGAGTGTGTGACGGAACTATTGAAAATCTTTGAAGTAAACCAAATTCCAAGAAAAATGAATAGGTTAAAAGTAGGGTCAATGATTCCAGATTTAAAATATAAATGTGGAGTTAATGAACCGACATAGCCCAAGACCCACAAGAGTCCAAACTTGGAATTATGCATTTTTTTGCCAATCGTATAAAGAACCAATAAAGTGATTATTCCGACAACTGCATTGGGGAATCTTGCTCCGAACTCAGGTGAAAAATATCCATCTGGATTAAAGACATCAAAGACTTGCATTGATAAAACTTGTAGCCAAAAAAACAACGGTGGTTTTTCCCAAAAGGGTTGGTAATTAATCTGAACGATAGCATAATTTTTTGTCACAATCATTTCTCGGGCGGACTCCGCAAAGTTGATTTCGTCCCAATCGAATAAATGCGTAGTTCCCAGAAAAGGAATGTAGAAAAGTATTCCTAAGCCTATGATTAGTAAGTAATTATATTTTGAATTCACGTTTTATATTTTTTTATGGATTAGATTTTTTGTTTATTTCGAAATAATATCAGTAAAACAAAACAGCAAATATCAATGGAACCGAACAACAAAAGAAACGTTTTGGCGAAAATATGGTGCAAGCGATTTCATGGTTTTGCGAAATTCTGAGCAATGCCTTTATTACCCTAAAATTTCTTTATGATAAGAAAATATCAGTAGTTTCTCCAAAAATAGGGTAAAATAAACCAAGAAAATTACTTCCAATACTTCAAAAATTATCTTTTGCGACTTCTCGGATGAAAATCTACAATGGTTTGCTGTAAATATTCACGGTCGAGATGGGTATAAATCTCGGTGGTAGTGATGGATTCATGCCCTAACATCTCTTGAACTGCCCGTAAATCTGCCCCACCTTCAATGAGATGCGTTGCAAATGAATGCCTAAAACTATGCGGACTAATGGTTTTTTGAATTCCCGCACGAGCTACTAAGTCCTTGATAATCAAGAATATCATAACTCGTGATAATTTATTTCCTCTTCTGTTCAAGAAAACATGATTCTCTGCTTCGGGTTTAATTTCTTGCTGGCTTCTGACGCTCTCCAAATAAATTTTTACATAATGTAAAGCATCCCGCCCGATGGGAACGAGCCTAACTTTATCACCTTTTCCGATAATTCTGATGAACCCAATATCAAAAAAACACTCCGTCAATTTCATTTCTACCAATTCCGAAACCCGCAAACCCGAACTATAAAGCACCTCCAAAATTGCCCGATTGCGAGTGCCTTCGTTGGTAGAAAGGTCAATGCCATCCAATACTTTTTCAATTTCTGGAAAAGTTAGAGTAACAGGTAATTTTCTTCCAATTTTGGGCGAGACAATCAATGCCATTGGGTCGGCTTTGATAATGTCTTCCAATAAAAGATACTTAAAAAAAGCCTTCAAACCTGACAGAATTCGAGCTTGAGAAGTGGCTTCAAGTCCTAATTCACCGATATAATAAAAGAAATTAAAGATGTGTTTATCTGTGACAGTTTCAGGCTGAATTTCCAATTCTCCCGTAATTTCAAGGTATTCCCACAACTTCCCGACATCACGCAAATATGCTTCAATCGAATTTTCAGAAAGAGAACGCTCTAAAGTAAGATAGCTTTTGAAATTTTTTAGATAGCTTTGCCAATTCATTGGGGATTGGGATTGGGAATTAGGGATTAGGGATTAGGGATTAGGTACTGAGAATTAAGTTAAATAATAGCAAAGATACTTTTAATTGTTTTTTAAAGACAATATAAAAAAATCCAAATTGGTATTAATTACTTTATTATCAATTGTCTAATTTTTATCTCAAATTAGCCTCATACCTTATAACTCATACCTACTACCTAAAAAAAGATGTCAAAGAAAAAAATAATCATCATCAACGGACCAAATCTTAACCTTTTGGGCAGACGTGAACCCGAAATTTATGGTCATCAGACTTTCGAGCAGTATTTTGAGGTTTTGAAAGATAAATATTCAGATATAGTAGATTTGGAGTATTTTCAATCCAATCATGAGGGTGCCTTAATTGATAAAATTCACGAAGTAGGTTTTTCTTACGAAGGAATTGTCCTAAACGCAGGGGCATTTACGCACTCGTCCATTGCCATTGCCGATGCTATTGCAGCAGTGAAAACACCAGCTGTGGAGGTGCATATATCCAATGTATATGCCCGAGAAGAATTTCGTCATCACAGTTTTCTCAGTAAAAATTCAATCGGAATTATTATTGGTTTTGGATTGAGAGGGTATGATTTTGCGATTCAGACGTATCTCTGACAATTATCAATTAATAATTAACAGTCAAGTACACTGTTTAATAAGTTATTTCAACTTCCCGAAAGTAAAAACTTTCGGGAAGTCCCCAATCAAAGATTTTAGGGTAAAAATTATTAAGAAAACTTATTAAACAGTATATTAAACTCAACTATTAATTATTCATTTTTAACTATTACTTGAAAAATGACTTTCTATCCAGGTCCATCAAAAGTATACCCACAAGTTGCCAACTATCTGCAAGATGCTTTTGCAGCAGGGATTCTTAGTGTCAATCATCGAAGTCAAGAGGGTATGGAAATTATTCGTGGGGCTATTGAAGGTTTGCATAATAAACTAAATATCCCTAACGATTATTACATTTATTTTATCTCGTCCGCAACGGAGACTTGGGAGATAATTACTCAGTCTTTAACCCGTCAGAAAAGCCTACACTATTACAACGGAGCATTCGGAGAAAAGTGGGCAGATTATGCAGAAAAGTTGATTTTTGAGGTGGAAAGAATTCCTTTTGGATTGAATGAATTACCTGATTTTCAAAATATTACGAGTTTCGTGGATGTTGTGTGTGTCACCCAAAACGAAACCTCAAACGGCACGCAAATAAAAGATTTAAAGCCATTCAGACAGCATTTTCCAGAAGCAATTATTGCCATAGATGCCACTTCATCTTTGGGTGGAATTGACTTTGATTATAATGATGGAGACGTTTGGTTTGCCTCCGTTCAGAAGTGTTTAGGCTTGCCTGCTGGTATGGCGATTATGATTTGTTCACCCCGTGCCATTGAACGTGCAGTACAAATTAACGACCGTAAATTTTATAACAGCCTGCTATTCATTCACGAAAATTTTCTGAAATTTCAGACACATTATACCCCAAATATGTTGAATATTTATTTGTTAAAAAAACTCATGCAAGAAGTTGATAATATTTCTGTGATTGATGAAAAATTAAAACTTCAAGCAAATAAATGGTACGATTTTTTCGAGAATAAGGAAGTAAAATGCTTAGTAGAAAACCCAGAAATACGTTCAGATACTGTCATTACAATTGAAGGAACTGAGGAAGAAATCAAACAAATAAAAGCCTTAACAAAAGCCAATGGAATTACGATTGGGAACGGCTATGGTTCTTGGAAAAATACAACTTTTCGAATTGCCAATTTCCCTGCGATTGAGGAGTTTGAAATTGTAGCATTAATGAAAATATTAAGTTAAAATACAGGTCAAATACTGTACCTCGAAGTAGCACTTCGAGAATTCGAGTCTAATTGTTTGTCCACCCTCGAAGTGCTACTTCGAGCTACAGTATCAAAAATATGCAATTAAATTTTAAAGAAATCATTTCGGTATCGCTGATATTATTTTCAGTGATTGATATTTTAGGAGCAATTCCAGTCATCATCGACCTCCGTAGAAAGACGGGACACATTCACGCAGAACAAGCAACGCTGGTTTCAGGCGGGATTATGATACTTTTTCTGTACGTAGGAAAATCAATTTTAAGCCTGTTTGGCGTAGATATTAATTCCTTTGCCATTGCAGGGGCAATCATCATTTTCCTGATTGGATTAGAAATGACATTAGGCAGAAACATCTTCAAATCAGAGGATATGTCGGCAAGTAAAGCTGCCTCAATTGTGCCTTTAGCTTTTCCAGTAATTGCCGGTGCAGGAACGATGACAACAATTCTATCTTTGAAATCTCAGTTTGAAGAAGTGAATATTTTGGTGGGAATTTTACTAAATTTAGTATTTATCTATTTAGTATTGAGAGCATCAAAATGGATAGAAGCCAAACTCGGACAAGTGGGTGTAAACGTGCTTAGAAAAGTGTTTGGGGTAATTTTGTTAGCGATTTCTATTAAGATATTACAGACAAGATTGAAGTTTTAATTAATTTTCTATATCTCCTATCATTTCTATGTGGTTTCAATAATGGCTAAAAAAGCAAAATATTATACCGTCTGGAAAGGACGAAAAACTGGCGTTTTTGATACTTGGAAAGAAGCCGAGGAACAAGTGAAGGGTTTTGAAACCGCTCAATATAAATCGTTCGAGAGCTTGAAAGAGGCAGAAGATGCGTTCAAAGGAAACTATTGGCAATCAGTTCAAAAGCCGCAAGGTGCAAGTGCATCAGTCAAGCAAACGAAATCATTAGTTTTAGTCGGAAAATACAACGTAGAAAGCATTTCTGTAGATGCCGCCTGTGCAGGAAACCCTGGAAAACTGGAGTATCAAGGTGTGGAAACGGGAACGAAAAGAATCTTATTCTCAATGGGACCTTTCCCACAAGGAACGGTAAATATTGGCGAGTTTTTGGCTATTGTTCATGGATTAGCTTTCTTGAAAAAACATAATTCTGATTTGCCCATTTATTCCGACTCAAAAACTGCGATTAGTTGGGTGAAAAACAAAGCCATCAAAACTAATTTGGAACGAAATAAAAAAACCGAAGAACTTTTTATTTTAGTCGAAAGAGCCGTTGAATGGTTAAAGGAAAATCCGTATTCTAATAAAATTTTGAAGTGGGAAACGGAATTTTGGGGGGAAAATCCTGCGGATTATGGGCGGAAGTGATGGGTTTCATCATACCAACATAAATCATTATTTTTGTAGAAATAAAAACCTAAATCATGGTACAAAAACATATCCGTTTTGACTGGGCAATTAAAAAGTTGCTTCGTAACAAAGCAAACTTCGAGATTCTGGAAGGATTCCTTACTGAACTTTTAATGCAAGATATTTTTGTAGAAGAGATTATTGAAAGTGAATCCAACAAAGAAAATCCTTATGATAAGTCAAACCGTGTAGATATTTTAGTAAAAAACCATCGAGGAGAATTGATGCTCATCGAGATTCAGAATGAAAATGAGTACGATTATTTTCACCGAATGAATTTTGGTCAAGCCAAACTAATTTCAGAAAATATATTTGCAGGAAATAAATATTCAGCAATTAAAAAAGTATATTCTATAAACATTGTCTATTTTGACTTGGGACAAGGTTCGGATTATATTTACGTAGGCGAAACTATTTTTAAAGGAATGCACGACCATGATGAACTGAGTTTGTCTGCAAAACAGCAAGAGATTTACAGTTTAGAAAAGCCTCGGGATATTTTTGCTACTTACTATTTATTAAGACTAAATAATTTTGATGACAAACCCGAAAATACGCTTGACGAGTGGGTTTATTTCTTGAAACGTTCAGAAATTGAGGATAATTTCAAAGCAAAGGGATTACAAAAAGCCAAAGAAGCGATGAGGATTGACAATCTAAATCCCTCAGAAAGAGAAGATTATGATAACTATGTAAAAGTACATAGAATCCGTTTGGGAGAGATTGATACAGCTTGGGAGAATGGACGAGATGAAGGGAAAAAAGAGATTTTGCCGTTACTGGAAGAAGCACAAAGACAAAAAGAAGAACTAACAAACATCCTCAAAAACACAATTCTCCATTTGCAATCTTTGAGTATGGATTTAGCTCAAATTGAGAAAATTACTGGCAAAACGAGTGAGGAGATTGGTAATATTTTATTGTGAGAATGGTTCATTGGTACTATTTTCAAATGATTATTGTAAATAAAGCAATATCTCCAGCTGGATTCGGTCTTATTGGAGATGCTTAGAGCGGTCGATTAAGTCCAGATTGAAACCTTGGAAACTGTTAAAGGTTCGGGGGTTCGAATCCCTCTCTCTCCGCTAAATTACGGGGCAGGTACATTCCATTTTAATGGGGAGTACCTGCCCCTTACGGATTAATAGGGTTTCTCAACATATCATTTAATCTTCATAACAAACTTTTTCCTTACATTTGCGTATGGAAAATTTTGTAGTTTCAGCCCGTAAATATCGCCCACAATTATTTGATTCTGTGGTCGGGCAATCGCATATAACCACGACCCTCAAAAATGCCATTCGTACTAATCATTTAGCCCAAGCCTTCTTGTTTTGTGGACCACGGGGCGTTGGAAAAACCACTTGTGCAAGGATTTTAGCTAAAACTATCAACTGCGAAAACCTCACACATGAGGCAGAAGCCTGTGGAAAGTGTGATTCGTGTACTTCGTTTCAGAATAATGCTTCTTTCAATATCCACGAATTAGATGCGGCTTCTAATAACTCAGTTGATGACATTCGGAATTTGATTGACCAAGTACGGTATCCTCCGCAATCGGGCAAATACAAAATCTATATCATTGATGAGGTTCACATGCTTTCAACCAGTGCTTTTAATGCCTTTTTGAAGACTTTGGAAGAGCCACCATCCTACGCCATTTTTATTTTGGCGACCACCGAAAAACATAAAATTCTTCCTACGATTCTATCTCGCTGTCAAATATTTGATTTCAACAGAATTCAGATTAATGACATGACTTCACATTTGTCGCAAATTGCGGCAAAAGAAGGTATTATTGCGGATTTGGAAGCATTAGAATTAATAGCTCAAAAGGCCGATGGTGGCCTTCGTGATGCCCTTTCGATGTTTGATTTGAACGTTACTTTCTCGAAGGATAATGTCCTCAAATACGCCGAAGTGCTTGATAATCTACACATTTTGGATTATGATTATTACTTCAAAATGACGGATGCCTTATTGAATTCTAAAGTTTCAGATTCGTTTTTATTGTTTGACGAAATCCTAAGAAAAGGGTTTGACGGACATCAATTTATCGTTGGATTATTAGAGCATTTTAGAAATATTTTGGTTTGCAAAGACCCCGTTACCGTGAGATTATTACAAGTTTCGGAATCGGTTCAGAAGAAATATTTGGAACAATCTGCAGCGGCACCATATTCATTTTTATTATCGGCATTGAGTATTGGAGCAAGTTGTGATTTGAATTATAAAGCTGCCAAAAACCAAAAACTGCACGTAGAAATCTGTCTCTTGAAATTGGCAAACATCGCCAACGTCTTGAACTTAGCCACACTACCCGCCACGGAGGGCGACGGTGGGGGAAAGGGTTATTAGTTACTGGTAATCAGTCATTAGTTATCAGTGAACCATCTATAACTGATAACAAAATACCAGTAACTAATACACCAGTAACTAATAACCAATCTCCAGCAATCGGTAAACTGAGAAGTACAACAACAATTGGAAAACTGATAGTTCAAACTGCAACGCAACAAGCCGTTTCGCAAGTGCAAGAGCCTATGGTTCAACAGATTAAGTCTTTTACGATTAATCAATTACAACCAGTTTGGGATAATTTAATTAAGGATTTAGAGAAAAGAAGACGATTTAGTGAGTATGTGATTTTGAATAGAAAGTTTACTTTAAATGGCACAACCATTCATTTGGAAGTAGATAACGAAATACAAATTGACCTTCTTACAACGACATTAAGGACAGAGGTTTTAACCTTTTTACGTCGAGAATTACAAAACACAACCATTCACTTAGAAATTGTTGTGGCTAAACAAGAAAACACAACCCTAATCTATACACAGGCAGATAAATTCAAATTTTTAGCTGAAAAAAACCCTGCTTTACATGAGTTAAGAAGTGTTTTGGGATTAGATTATGATTATTGATTAACCACTTGATTTTAAAATAGTTACATTATGGCAATTATTACGAAGGATATTCTCTGGAAAGGAATATTGGAAGACTTGTTTGAGGAGTTTCTAACATATTTTTACCCCGAATCGAATGAAATATTTGATTTTTCAAAAGGATTTGAATTTTTGGATAAAGAATTGGAACAACTAATGTTTCCATCTTCAACAAAGTATCGAATAGCTGATAAATTAGTGAAAGTTCATACCACGGAGGGAGAAGAAAAGTGGGTTTTGATTCACCTCGAAGTTCAGGGATATGAAGACAAACAATTTGCAGAAAGAATGTTTACCTATTATTACAGAATATGGGATAAATATCGACAGAAGATTGCAGCTTTAGCTTTGTTTACTGATGATAAAGAAAATTACCGACCCAGTAAATTCGAAATGTCATTTTTAGATACCTCTCTACATTTTTCTTACAAAACTATTAAGTTATCTGATTATAAACCAAGTGATTTTCAAAAAAGTGACAACCCTTTTGCTATTGTTTTAGAGACTGCTTGGTATGGTCTTGCGAAGAATAAATTATCGGACGAAAATCTATTTTCTCTAAAGTTAGACTTGGCTCGAAGATTACACAAAAAAGGATTTTCAAAAGAACTATTCGGAAAAATTTGTTCATTTATAAAAATGTACGTTTCGTTTGAAAAACCAGAATTATTTTCTAAATTAGATATTGAAATTGATTCCATTAATAAAAACATCAGAACAATGGGCATTATAGAAGCTATCCAAGAAGAAATTAAAAGGCAAGCCGCTGAGGAAGGTCATGAACAAGGTCATGAACAAGGTCTTGAACAAGGTCTTGAACTGGGAGTTAAAAAGACCTTGAAGGATAATGTTAACAAATTGTATAAAAAAGGTTTCACGGTTGAAGCAATTTCTGAAATGTTGGAAATTCCTCTCAACTTTGTAAAAAACGCAATTCAATAGACCAAAACATGAATTTTTAGAAAAGCCCAACACAAATTGGGCTTTTTGTTTTTATAAATATACAAAAATGAATAAGGTTGCTGAACCTAAGATTATTAAAAATTACACTATCATTGGACAAGGATTAGCAGGTTCTATACTCGCCTATTTTCTGTTAAAAGAAGGGCAAAATGTTCAAATAATTGATAATCCTAATATTCCTTCTTCTTCAAAAGTTGCCGCTGGAATTTATAATCCTGTTACGGGAAAGAGATTGATTAAAACTTGGTTAGCGGATAAAATTTTCCCTTTTTTAGAAGATTTTTATCCTCAATTAGAAAAAGAATTAAACGCAAAGTTTTTCTTCCCTATGCCTCTTTTTCATCCCTTCCCAGACGTTCCCACTCAAAAATTCTTCAAAAGTGACCACATTCCAGAAGATTTTTTTGACTTTTGTAGCTTGGAATTTGAAAATACGCATCGCAAAGAAATTGTGAATAGTTCTCTCGGCGGAATTACGATGAAACACGCTGGGTGGGTGGATTTGAAAGTAATGTTAGTGGCTTTTAGAGCGTATTTTTTAGAGAGAAATGTACTAATAACAGCTCCCCCATCGGGGGCGGGGCGACCGACGCTTCGGGGGGATACCATCTATTGTGAGGGATTTAACGGTAAATTCAATCCCAATTTCAGTTACTTGCCTTTCAATCCCGTAAAGGGTGAAATTTTGGATATTGAAATACAAAATATTGATTTACAAGAGATTATCAATCAAGGGGTATTTGTGATTCCACTTGGGGATAATAAATTTAGACTTGGAGCAACCTATAAATGGGACGTCTTGGATTTTATTTCTACCGAAGAAGGGGCAACTATTTTAACCGAAAAATATCAAAAACTCATGAAGCCTCAAATGCGTATATTATCGCAACAGGCTGGAGTTCGTCCTGCCACCAAAGACCGCCGTCCGTTTTTAGGAATGCACCCAGAAATTGAAAATATCGGAATTTTTAATGGATTTGGCTCGAAAGGTGTATCGTTAGCCCCCTTTTTTGGCAAACAGTTTGTGGATTTTTTAGTCTATCAGAAAGAACTTCATCCAGAAGTCAATATTAATCGTTTTGCTTCGTTATATTTAGGACTTTAAATTGATGTTTTGAGTAACAACCCATTATTTTTGAAACTTAAATAAAGGATTAAAAAGACCTAAAATATATAATGAAAAAAATATTACTCTTCATGCTATTCATGCTGACTTTCTTACGTTCAGAAGCTCAGAATTTTTTCCCAACGCAAGAGCCTTTTGGGAAAAATAGAATTCAATATCGCCCTTTCAAGTGGCAGGTTTTAACTTCCCAAAACTTTGAGGTTTACTTTTACGAAGGTGGGCAACAAACCGCAACGCTGGCAATTCAGATGGCAGAGACTGATTTTGACCGAATCACGGAGATCCTAGGGTATTCGCCTTTTAGTCGCACTAAAATATTTATTTATACCTCCACTCAAGACCTTAATCAAAGTAATGTTGGGTTGAATCTTTCGAGCGAACGTGAAATTAAGGAAGAAAATTTGGCAAAGTCTCGTATCGAAATTGCTTATTCTGGTAACTCTGTTTCGTTCAGAAAAGACCTTGTTCATGAAGTTTCTCATGTGTATGTGCATGATATGTTATACGGAGGAAGTATCAAAGAATCATTACAAAACTCTTTGCTTTTGAGCGTTCCAGACTGGTTTATGAATGGTATAACTGCTTATATTTCTGAGGGTTGGAGTACGGAAATGGATTCCTATATGCGTGATGCCATCAATAATAAAATGCTTAAAAAACCAAGCCAAACCAATGGGAAAGAATCGGCTTTGGTAGGACAGTCCATTTGGAATTTCATTGCAGAGCGTTACGGAAAAGATAATATTTCTAATATTTTGAATCTTACTCGAATCATTCGTAACGAGCAAACGTCCATTTCAAGTACGCTTGGAATGCCATTCAGCAAAGCCATGAAAGAATGGCGTGAATATTACGCTGGAATGGCTGATAATGTTAATGCAAGCTATAGTCCAATTAATTACGACTTCAAGGTTAAAGAAGTGAAGTTTAATAGTTCAGACCGAGTAAATAAATTCAAAATAAGTCCAGATGGGGCATTTTTAGCCTATTCGAGAAATGAATTGGGACGGTCTTCTGTGGAAGTCATGGACTTAAAAACCAAACACACCGTTAATCTATTGACTTCTGGATATAAAACTTTAAACCAATCAATTGATTATAACACCCCTCTCCTATCTTGGACAAAAGGTGGTACATTGGCGGTAATTTATGAAAATCAAGGAGATGTGGTTCTTAATATATACAATGATATTACTGAGAAAGATTTAACTGGAAAATTCGCTTCAAGAAAGTATTTGAAAGATTTTGACCAAATCCAAGATTTTGATGTTTCTGACAATGGGACTACCTTAGTTTTGAGTGCCATCAGTAAAGGACAAAACGACTTATTTTTATACGACATAGCTCGTGGCAGAATTACGCAATTAACTAACGACCTTTATGATGACCTTAGCCCACGATTTGTTGGCTCCGCAGGGAAAGTGGCTTTCACTTCAAACCGATTGAAAGATTCCTTGGATATTGATAAAGGTTCTTATAAAACGCTTACCAATAAGTTTAATTTATTCCTCCACGATGGCAAGCCAAAACAAGAAACTGTTAGACGTTTGGTGGACGCAATGGGCTCAATCTCAAATCCTGTGGTGGCAGATGGAAATACGATTTATTTTCTAAGTGATGAACGTGGTATTAGAAATATTTATAAGTTAACGGCAAGTGATTCTACGCTCGTTCAAGTGAGTAATATGCGGAATGATATTAATGATTTTGATTTCACTCCAAACTCTAATGGATTGGTAATGAAGACCATAGAAGGAAATTCAGAGCTGATTTCATTTAAGCAAAAAGCTGATTTTACCGTTAAAAATAACCTTCCTTATACTGGACGTAATGTGAAATTATACGGTATTGTTCAGAATATTCCAACATCTGCCGATAAGCCAAAAATAGATAACATAGTGACCGCTATTACTCCAGAAGTGGCTGTAATAAAATCAAAAATTGTCTTAGAAAAAGGAGAAATTGATACTGAAAACTATCAATTTGATTCTGGAACTTTTACCAAAAAAACAACAGAAATTCAAGCGAATTCGTCTAAGAATGATAAGAAAAACAAGGTCGAGAAAATTATTTTATCCAAACAGAATAGAAAAGAAAATATTAAAATCAGAGGACCTGTTGAGTATAATAACCCTTTCGTAGTGAATAACACTGACCTGGATTTTGTAGTCGATCCGTTACCTCAACGTGGTTTTGGACTAAAAGGAACCATCAATATGAACGATTTATTAGAAAATCATCATTTGCAAGGTGGCATCTTCATTACGCCAAATTTGAAAAACTCTGATTTATGGGGGCAATACTCTTACTTGGCGAAACGAATAGATTACAGCGTTCGACTCGACCGTCGTTCAATAAGTGAGGATTCAGAACAAGGAGGGAAAAAATATCGTTTAAATAAACTGACACTATCAGCTTCTTATCCTGTTAATACCAACACCAGAATAACGGTTTCACCATCTTATACAACAAATCGCTTTTTAGATTTAGCAAATCTTTCTTCCCCCGATGGATTTTCTGATTATTTGGGCGGAAGAGCAGAATTAGTTTTTGATAACACAATTAGTCATGGTTTAAACCAATTGGAAGGCACTCGTTTTCGTATTCGTTTTGACCATTATTCAGGTCTAAACAAAGCACAAGATGGTTTCGAGAGACTTTACGTGGATTTACGACATTATCTAAGATTTGGGAAGGGAGTAATTTTAGCAGGTCGTTTATCAGGCGGACACTCTTTCGGTAATGCTCCAAAACAGACCGTAATGGGAGGTATGGACAATTGGTTAGAGTGTCAATACGAGAATCGTACTGACAACAATAATCCATTTAGTAGCTCAATATACGACAATAAAGATGTCTTCTTTTTGGATTATGCAACTCCGCTAAGAGGATTCAACGTTAATAAACTTTCGGGCGTGAGTCATTTGGCATTAAATTTTGAAGCGAGATTACCGGTGGCAAAGTACATTTATGACGGTCCCATTTATAGTAATTTCTTTAAAAATTTACTCCTTTCGGCATTTACTGACGTTGGAACGGCTTGGACGGGCGTAGGACCATTTACTCGCAAAAATGGATTTAACACAAGTGTAATAGGTGGAGGTTCTTTACCTTTCCAAGCAACGGTTACCGACTTCAGAAATCCGTTTTTGGTTGGGTATGGTGTTGGAGCAAGAACGACTCTATTAGGCTATTACATAAAATATGACCTTGGCTGGGGTTGGGAAAACAAGGAAGTTAAAGCTCCCATTTCTTATGTTACTTTGGGTTATGATTTTTAGAAATTTTATAAATTTAACGTCAATTGAATTTAACGTTCAACTGAATTGACACACAAATTTCAACAAAATAAGCCTTTGCAGTCAGTGAAGGCTTATTTTTTAAATTCAACTTGATAAAACATGAAAAAAATATATGCTTTCTTCATTTTATTAACTACAATAATTTCAGTTACAAAAGCACAAACCTTAACGTCTTCCAATCTCCCTATTCTGAAAATAAACACTAAAGGAAAAGCGATTGTGAATGAGCCAAAAATATTGGCTGATATGGAATTGATTTTTAACGGTGTTGGTAAAATAAATAATGTTGCAGACAAACCAACAGGCTATTTAGGCAAAACAGGCATTGAGTTTAGAGGTTCAACTTCTCAACAATTATTCCCCAAAAAACCTTATGGATTTGAACTTTGGGTTGATTCCACCGAAAAAAGCCGCAAAATTGCCTTATTAGGTATGCCCGAAGAATCAGACTGGGTTTTGAATGCTACTTATAATGATAAAACCCTTATGCGAGATGTGCTCTCATACGATTTAGCAAACCGTATGGGTCGCTATGCAACTCGTACACGCTACTGCGAATTGGTGATTAATAATAAGTATGAGGGATTATATATTTTGATGGAAAAAGTTAAGAAAGATAAAAGTCGAGTGGATGTTTCAACTTTAAAATTGACCGATAACACAGGCGATGACGTGACGGGCGGTTACATCCTGAAAATTGATAAAACTGAAGGTTCAAAATCAAAATTATGGAACACCACTTTAACGAATAATGGTGTAAATTACACGATTCCTATTCAAATTGAGTATCCTAAAATTACAGACATAACGGATGCTCAATTCAACTACATTAAAAATTATGTTACCGAATTTGAAACATCTTTAAAAGGTTCAGATTATCTAACACCCAAAGCTAAATGGCGGGAAATGATTGATATTGACTCGTTTGTAGATTATTTTTTAATTACCGAATTTACAAGAAATGTGGACGGATATCGCCTCAGTACGTATTTTTATAAAGACAAGGATTCAAAAGGTGGAAAATTAAAAATGGGTCCCGCTTGGGATTATAATTTAGCATTTGGAAATGCTGATTACTTAGACGGTTATAAAACAACGGGCTGGCAATACAAAGTGAATGATTTGGCGATTCCAGCAAAAGATACTTATTTCCTTTCGCCAACTTGGTGGGAACGCCTTTCAGCCGACTCTACTTTCAGGTTTAAAGCCACAAAACGTTGGGAAGTCTTACGCAAAACTGCGTTAAATCCTGATAGAATTAATACTTGGATGGATTCTACTGCTACCGTTTTGCAAGACGCAAGAATTAGGAATAATAACCGTTGGACGGGCGTTTTAGGATTTAAAGTATGGCCAAATTATTACGTAGGATCAACCTACGAAAACGAAACTACTTGGATGAAAGATTGGATTCGCCAAAGAACGGCTTGGTTGGACACGCAACTGAAGGTCTTCGGTTTGCCATTGGCTAATGAAGAAGAAATTGCCCATAAATTTCCATTAAGAATTTTTCCAAATCCGACTGAATCAGAAACAACCATTGAATTTGATGTTGCCAAAAAAGGAAGAATTAGAATTAACGTTTATGATTTTACTGGAAAATTGTTGAAAACCATCTTGGATGAGGAGAAAAATATTAATACTTATCAAACAAAATTTAACAATGAAAACTTACCTTCTGGAATGTATTTGGTTGATTATCAGATAGATGACACTCATGTTGAGAGTATGAGGATGATGAAGAAGTAGTTATCAGTTATCAGTTATCAGTTATCAGTTATCAGTTATCAGTTATCAGTTAAAAGAAGTAGGTTTAAAATATATAAGTTCCCAAACGACCTGCAATTAATAACTAATAACCAGTAACCGATAACTAATCCACAAAATCCACTTTCACGTGCGAACCATCGCAATAGGGTTTATTTTGTGAAGCACCGCAGCGACAAAAAGCGGTCGTTTGAGATTTCAAAGATTCATTGCCAACTTTGTCCTTCACCTTTAAGTTTCCATAAATCAGCAAAGGTCCATTCTCTAAAACTTCCACCACCGTATTAATAGATTCTTGGCTTTCTTGATTTTCCTCATCATTCATAAAATAGCTCAATGCCGCTGATGGACAGGCTTTTATTTGATTAATTATTTCCTCAGTCTGCCCGTTTTCCATCGTTACCCAAGGGCGTTTGCGGGGGTCAAATACATGAGGTAATCCACGAAAACATATCGCAGAATGAATACATTTTGACGGTTCCCAGACCACCGTTACTTCTCCGTTTGAGTATTTTTTTTTGATTTCCATATAATTTTTATCAGTAAATTTTATGTGATTTATAAACTTATAACTCGTTTTGAAGGGGAAAGAATTCGCTTAATAGGCAATTATTCTCTATTCTCTATTAACTATTAACTCATTTTTCCCGACCTTTACCATGAAATTACATAAAAATCCTTCAACATGGAATTGGAAACCTTAGAACTTCCTAAAACAATCATACCGCTTTTAGAAAAAACGCACGCCGCTTCTGCCGAAGTTAGACGACTCAACGATGCTCAAAAGAAGGGAATTCTGAATCGTTTAGCATCCGTTTTATTAGAAAATATTGCTAACATTATCGCCGAAAATCAAAAAGATTTACTCCGCATGGACTTGGCTGACCCCAAATATGACCGCCTAAAATTAACTGAATCCCGAATCCAAGATTTAGCCATAAGTTTAAGAGAAATTGCCGAATTACCCGACCCTTCTGGACAAATGTTCTTAGAAAAAGAATTAGATAATGGATTGAAAATCAAAAAAATAACCGTTCCGATGGGAGTGATTGGGGTAATTTATGAAGCTCGTCCAAACGTTACTATTGATGTTACTGCCTTGTGCCTACGTTCTGGAAATGCCGTAGTTTTAAGGGGTGGTTCGGATGCTTTCAATACGAATACTTTTTTAGTAAATTTGATTCATGAGATTCTTCGTGAATTTGGTGTTAATCCCAATTGTATCACCCTCCTCCCACCCAACCGTGAGCTGGTGAAAGAACTTTTGACTGCCACTCGCTACGTTGATTTGATTATTCCACGTGGTTCGGAATCCTTAATTCAATTTGTTCGTAAACACTCCCTCGTTCCCACCATTGAGACGGGTGCGGGCGTGTGTCATACCTACGTGGAAACAACTGCAGACCTACAAAAGGCGGCAGATATTGTGGTAAACGCCAAAGTTTCACGTCCATCGGTTTGTAATTCTTTGGATACGGTTGTGGTGGATGAATCCATTGCCGAAGCCTTTTTACCAATGCTTCAAGAGGGATTTTTGAAGTGGAATGTGGAGGTTTTTGCGGATGAAATATCCCATAAAATATTTTCAAAAATTGAGTATCCTTCTCTTCAAACAGCCTCCCAGGATGATTTCGGTAGAGAGTTTTTGGATTATAAATGTTCAGTAAAAGTGGTTTCGGGAATCAACGAAGCAATTACACATATCAATAAATATTCATCCCGACATTCGGAAGCTATTATTACTAAAAATCAGGACTATTGCGACCAATTTATTCAAGAAGTGGATGCAGCGGCGGTTTATACCAATGCTTCAACTCGTTTCACGGATGGCGGACAGTTTGGATTAGGGGCAGAAATTGGTATATCAACCCAAAAACTTCACGCCCGTGGACCGTTTGCTTTGGAAAAATTAGTTACCGAAAAATGGATTGTTACTGGGGATGGACAAGTGAGGTAGTAGTTGTTAAATTCACCTAATAATTTAATTGAACTTGTTATCCAAGTTATACCCACTCACCCCCCCCAACCCTGCCCTCGAAGGGAGGGCTTTTAAACTCAAGAAGCCCTCCCTTCGAGGGCAGGGTTGGGTGGGGTAGATACAACTTAACAAACAAATTCATTTAACAAATAGCGAAACAGGGTGTTAACTAACCATCAATTACTAACAACCCATCAAAATCATGAACGAAACAATAGAGAAATTACAAAAAACAATTGAGCCATTAAGACAAGAAATTATTAACCACAAAGTTTATTCCGTAATTAAAGACGTTGAAGACTTGAAGGTTTTTATGAAATACCACGTGTATGCCGTTTGGGATTTCATGTCACTCTTAAAAACTTTACAAAATAACCTGACTTGTACCACCGTTCCGTGGTTTCCTCGGGGTTCGGCAGATACTCGCCATCTTATCAATGAAATCGTGGTTGGCGAAGAATCGGATGTAGATTTGTATGGACAAAGAAAAAGCCATTTTGAAATGTACTTAGATGCCATGAAACAATGTGGAGCCGACACAACACCCATTGAAACATTTATTTCAGAATTAAAACAAACTGGGAATTTCGAGCGTGCCTTTGAAAAATCAAAAACCCCCAAAGAAGCCAAAGAGTTTGTTGAATTCACTTTTCAAGTGATTGAAGGTAATAAAGACTATTTGCAATCGGCCATTTTTACTTTTGGAAGAGAGGATTTAATACCAGGGATGTTTATTTCAATTATCAATGATACGCATACTAATTTCCCCGATAGTCTTTCAATTTTTAAGTATTATTTAGAAAGACATATCGAAGTAGATGGCGACCATCACAGTCATCTTGCTTTACAAATGACCTCAAATTTGTGCGGTACAAATGAACAATTTTGGTTGGAAGCACAACAAACAACCATACAATCACTTCAAAAACGGATTACCCTTTGGGACGGTGTTTATCAAGCACTCACTGAAAGAAAAACCATTAATATATTTAAAAACCAGAATTTGACTGAAGTGGTGGAAGATTTCATCCTGTAAAACAACTGTTTTTATGAAAATAGAAGCCTACCAGATATCGGAGGTCATTAATTTAAAGAAATTCAGAAATGAATATACCAGCCAACCGCTGATATTCAATAATTCTGAGCTTTTTTATAAGCAAGACGAAAACAAATATTGCTATATACTAAGTTATGGTATTGTGGTTTTTGCCAGTTTTACCGATTTAGAGAAAAGCGAATTTCTAAAATTTGTTAAAGGCTATGTTGAAGATGAGGTAAAAGAAAAGTATGAAGAGCATTTCGACCTTCAAACAGATTCTTCCGTTTCAGTAGTGTTAAATTATGATTCCATAACGGTTTCAGAAATTACAGACGATACTGTCAGAATTGTGATGTTAAACATCGGTCAATCCGTTGCCTTAGACCATTATGAAGACTTAACTTTAGAGATTTTTAAAGACTCCCGTGAGATTACGGATGAACTCGAAAAAACGGGAACGTTCAAATATTCAAAGAAAGAGTTACTGAAATTTATTGGTAGAACCATCAACATCAAGAACAGTATTATTGATAATCTCTATATTTTTGATGCACCCGAAGCAGTTTGGGAAAATGAGCATTTAGAACGAATTGACAAGGGTTTAAAGAAAACTTTCGACCTCAAAATGCGGTATCAGGACATTGATTACAAACTCAAAATCGTCCAAGATAATCTTCGTCTTTTTACCGATTTACTCCAAAACAGGGAATCCACCCGATTAGAATGGATTGTGATTATTCTCATTCTGATTGAAGTTTTTGACATTTTCATTAAGAAAATTTTGGAGTGATTTACCTTTTGATAAATCCGTGTACTTGATAATAAGGCACATCGTTATTAGGAGAAATCTTCACAATTGAGGCAACTCTTTGAGCAGACTATTGAATATTTTCTGTAGAAATAGGTCATCATGTAGTTTATTATGGTGGAGTCAGACCTTCAATCGGTCTGAACTTAGGTTGCTATTTCGGAGGAAAATAAAATTGAAAAATTGATTTACAAAAAGCTCAGCAAATTCTGTTGGGCTTTTTATATGAAATCAGATTATCAATAAAACTTTCGTAAACTCAACAATATACCATGAAAACAGTTAATAAAATACATTCTTAACAAATCTTTAATCATGAAGAAAACTCTACGCCTCATCCTCGGCGACCAACTCAATCATCAACATTCTTGGTATTCAGAAACGAATGAAAACTTTTTCTATGTCATCATGGAAATGCGTCAGGAGACCGATTATGTGCCTCATCATATCCAGAAAATCATTGCTTTTTTCACGGCTATGCGAAACTTCGCTAAACACCTCCGCACACAAGGGCATCAAGTAATTTATTTGAAATTGGATGATGAAAACAATACCCAATCCTTAGTAAAAAACCTTGATACAATTATTCAAGAACTTGATATTGAGGCATTTGAGTACCAACAACCAGACGAATACCGCTTGAGTGAAATGTTGAAGGATTATTCGCCAAATGGCTTAGAAACATCATTGTACGGCACTGAACATTTCATGGTTTCACCCGCTGAGTTTAACGATTTTTTTAAGGGCAAAAAGACATTTTTGATGGAAAATTTCTATCGAATGATGCGGAAAAAATATAGCATTTTGATGGAGGGCTCTGAACCATTGACAGGTCAGTGGAATTATGATGCTGATAATCGCAAGAAACTCCCCAATAATCATAGACCTGTCAAACCTTTAACATTTGAAAAAGATGTTTCGGAGATTTATGAATTAATACAAAACCAAGAAATCAAAACCATTGGAACGGTGAATCCGAAGTCATTTATTTGGGCAACATCTCGTGAAGAATCTTTGCAGCTTTTGGAATTCTTTGTGGAAAATTGTCTCGAAAATTTTGGAAATTTTGAAGATGCCATGCACCCCTCCTATTGGTCAATTTATCATTCAAGATTATCGTTTTCGATGAACTCAAAAATGCTTTCTCCTTTAGAGGTTGTGAACCGTGCTGTAAAGTTTTGGGAAGATAATCAGGGAAGGATTAGTATCTCACAGATTGAGGGATTTGTTCGACAAATCATTGGTTGGCGAGAATATATGAGAGGAATTTATTGGGCAAAAATGCCTGATTATGAGATACTTAACTATTTTAATCATGACCGAAAACTTCCTGATTGGTTCTGGACTGGTGAAACAAAAATGAACTGTTTGAAGCATTCCATCGGGCAAAGTTTAGATTATGCTTATGCCCATCACATTCAGCGATTGATGGTTACGGGTAATTTTACACTTCTTGCGGGCATTCACCCAGACCAAGTGGACGAATGGTACTTGGGCATTTATATTGATGCCATTCAGTGGGTCGAAATCACCAATACCAGAGGGATGAGTCAATACGCAGATGGAGGAATCGTTGGCTCAAAACCTTATGTTTCTTCGGCAAACTATATTGATAAAATGAGCAGTTATTGTAGCACTTGTTTTTATGACAAATCTAAGAAAGTCGGACATAAAGCCTGTCCATTCAATAGCTTTTATTGGAATTTTTATGACCGTCATGCAGACAAACTTTCCAAAAATCCACGCATCGGTATGGCTTATGTAACGTGGAACAAAATGCAACCCGAACAAAAAGCAGAAATTTTGGCTCAAGCAGAAATATATTTGAATGATATTGAAAATTTGTAAGATTGATTAAATTTGTTAATTGTTTCAAATCTCTAAATCCTAATACCGAAACCCTATTCCCTAATTAAATGATAGAAATAAAAAACATAAATAAAGCCTTTAATGGACGTGACGTTTTAATTGGAATTGATGGTACTTTCAAGCCTGGCGAAACCTCTTTAATCATCGGCGGTAGCGGTACAGGAAAAAGTGTTTTGCTGAAGTGTATGATTGGTATTGTGAAACCCGAAAAAGGTGAAGTGCTTTACGATGGTCGTGATTTTCATAATTCTGACGAAGAAACTCGTAAGGCAATTCGACGAGAAATGGGCGTTCTGTTTCAGGGGGGAGCATTATTTGACTCAAAAACGGTTTTGAATAATGTGAAATTTCCGTTGGATATGCTCACGGATATGCCAGAAAAAGAGAAGATTGAACGAGCAGAATTTTGCTTGAAAAGAGTTGGACTTGAAAATGCTGGACAAAGAATGCCATCAGAAGTTTCGGGAGGAATGAAAAAGCGTGTAGGTATTGCAAGAGCAATTGTGATGAATCCAAAATATCTTTTTTGCGATGAACCAAACTCTGGACTTGACCCATTGACATCGGTAAAGATTGATGAATTAATCAAAGAAATTACCGATGAATTTAATATCACGACAGTCGTGATTACGCACGATATGAACTCGGTGATTGGAATGGGACAAAAAATAACGTTCCTCTATCAAGGTAAAAAACTTTGGGAAGGTGATAATTTGAACATCAGAACATCCGATGTTGAGGAATTAAACGAATTCATCTTCGCCAATAAATTATTGCAAGAAATGCGTGGATAGCTAATTGCACACGGGTTAAACGGATTGGACACAGATTTTTATTTTTAAAATTCAAAAATAGCGTATTCGTAAAAGAAATTTAATCTGTGTCCAATCCTTTTAATCCGTGTGCAATCACTTCAACATAGCTTTTGCTTCTGCTAATGTTGATTTGTATTCTGCCATTTTTGTGGCTTTTTTTGCGTACTCCTTCATGTTGTTAATATCTCCTGCTCGCTTAGCAATTCTTGCAAGTCCCATGTAGGCAAGGGCGTGATAATCCTTCGTAAAACGTTCATCAAAAGGCATTTTTACGGCTTTTTGCAATAGAATTCCTGCCGTTTTATCGTCCTTTTTCGCTTTCTCTGCAATCAATCCTTTAAAAATATGCCCTGCACATTGAAACATAATTCCACGTTGTTTCAAGATTTTATCAGCATAATCTTCCGCATCGTCAAAACGTCCAACGGCAGTCAAAAATTCAGCTCTTTGCATTTGATAAAGCAAATTATCGGGGTGTTTTTCGATAAGTATATTGTTGTAAGACAGCGCTTTAGCAAAATTTGATTCGTATTTTGTGTAAACGTAACCTGCATAAAAAGTGGCTTCATTTTTCACAAAAATTGTCTTACGAGTTGCCAAATCTAATTGTTGCAAACCTAATTTCTTATTTCCATCGGCAAACATCCAAATCACCGTTTTTATCATGGTGTGCGTCTCTGGATATTCTACTCGGTAATAATTATAAATTCCTGATGAATACAAAAATTCAGGTTGTTTATCTGTTAATGATAAACCTCTTTTTAAATGAGAATATGCCTTTTTGGCAACACCAACTGCTTTCATAAACTCCTGATTATCAGCATCATGTGCAGCCAAATACCCCAAAGTAGCGAGTTCAAAGAAACTGGCTTCAATGTCATCTTCATTTTTATCCAACATGGATTCTGCCAAATTTCTACTTTGATTTAAGTATGCCAAATACGTTTTTTGTTGAGCGGGATAATCTTTCAATGGAAAATATTGAAGCTCAGTTTGAATAGCCATCAGCGTATAAAACACTGGATGCGTTGGATATTTTGCCTTTATTTTTTGAAAAATCTCCGCTGATTCCTTAAAATCATAAGAATACATTTTATCTAACCCTTGTGAGATTTGTTGACGGGCAGAAACATCATTGAGGATTTGGGCGTTCGAACCATAAGCAATGAGCAAGGTGAATTGAACAATGAAAAGAAATTGAATTATTTTGGTCATATTGAAATTGTTTGCTTAATGGAAACAGTTTAGATAGTGTATATTTGCTAATATATATGGGTTTGTCATTGCGAGCTTTTCAGCGAAGCAATCTTTGTGATTGATGAAAAAGTTTAATACCTAATTCTACTTTTTTACTTGTGAATTTACAAATTATTCTATTGAAACACTCGCAATGATATTCTAAAATTAAACAGATTGCTTCGCTGAAACGCTCGCAATGACAAAAAAGAAAACCAATGATTACATACGAACATTTTGTACTGAATAACGGATTAAAAGTATATGTCCACCAAGATCATTCCACCCCTTTTGCAGCGGTAAATATTGTCTATAATGTGGGTTCACGGGATGAAGAGGAACACAAAACAGGTTTTGCCCATTTGTTTGAACATTTGATGTTTGGTGGTTCAAAAAATATTCCTTCCTACGACACGCCCCTTCAAAAGGTCGGCGGAGAGAATAACGCATTTACCTCGCCTGATATTACAAATTATTATATCACCTTGCCTTCTGTCAATCTGGAAACGGCTTTTTGGTTGGAATCCGACCGCATGATGTCACTTTCATTCGACCAGAAGGTTTTGGACGTACAACAAAAAGTTGTTATCGAGGAGTTCAAACAACGCTATTTAAATCAACCTTATGGAGATATTTGGTTGAAACTTCGCCCACTTGCCTACGAGACGCATCCCTATAAATGGGCAACTATTGGCAAAGAGATTTCACACATCGAAAATGCCGTGATGGATGACGTAAAAGGCTTTTTTTATAAACATTATTTACCGAACAATGCCAATTTAGTAGTAGCTGGAAACGTGAGCGTAGAGCAAGTGAAACAGCTTTGCAAAAAATGGTTTGAGCCAATTCCAGCGGGAAATGTTGCGAAGAAAAACTTACCAATCGAAGAAGTTCAAACCTCTGCCAGATTCTTAGAAACATCGGCAAAAGTGCCCCTGGATGCAATTTACAAGGTTTATCATACCCAAGGGCGGCATGAAAAAGGTTTTAATGCACTTGATTTGGCGAGTGATATGTTGGGAAGAAGTAAATCATCAAGACTATATAATCAGTTAGTAAAAGAAAATCAAATTTTTAATTCAGTAAATGCTTACGTAACGGCATCACTCGACCCTGGATTAATGGTAATTCAAGGAAATTTAAACCAAGGAATAAGCATTGAAGAAGGCGATGCGGCAATTCAAAATGTGCTGGATAATTTCCTCCAACATCCAATTTCGGAGGAAGAATTAACGAAAGTAAAAAATCAGGCAGAATCAACTTTGGTATTTTCGGAAGTAGAATTATTGAACCGAGCCATGAATCTTGCCTTCGCTGCCAATGCGGGAAATGTGGAGTATGTCAATCAGGAATCCGCTAATATTCAGGCAGTTACGGTTGAAGATATTGTTAATCAATCTCGCAACATATTGACGAAAGAGAATTGTTCAACGATGTATTATCGGGCGGAGAATTAGGAAATAATTTTAATAACAACCACTATTTTTAAAAGCGATTAAATGAAAATTCAGAATGTACACGACAAATTCTTCAAGGAAACATTTTCAAGAATTGATGTAGTAACCAATTTTTTAGAAGAATTAGTTGATGAAAAATTAGTCAAAAAATTAGATTTATCAACTTTACAAATTGACAATAATTCTTTCATTGACGAAAGGTTAGAAGAACGCTTTGCCGACATTATTTATACTTGTGACTATGATAGTAAAGGAAAAGTCAAAATTGCGTTGCTTTTTGAGCATAAAAGCTATAAAGAAAATTATCCCCATTGGCAGTTGAATCAGTACATTCTAAATGTTTGGAAGGCATCTTCAAAGCAAAAGAAGAAAAAACCTATTCCAATTATTCCGATTGTAATTTATCATGGAAAAGAGAAATGGAATTATGAACCAATACGAAGCTATTTTGAGAATTTGGATGAGGATTTATTACGATACATTCCAGAATTTGATTTTCATTTGATAAATTTGAACACGATTCCAAACGAGCAAATCACTAATTTTAGGAATAAATTCTTAGCTATTTCGACACTTTTATTCAAGCACAGCCGATTCAGAAAATATGTCCGAAAGGTTGAAGATGAATTAGTTGAATTATTCAAACTTGTTGATAATCATGAGAATAATCCCTTTTCAGTATCTGTAATTTTATACATTCAAAACACAGATGCCTTGACAATCACGGAGATAGTTAGTATTTTTACGAGAGTTTCAAAAAATTTAAATAATGTAGTTATGACAACGGCACAGCAATTAATAAATCAGGGGGTTAATCAAGGTTTTGACAAGGGCGTTAATTACGGCATTAATCAAGGAATTGAACTTACAAGGATTGATACAGTTAAAAAGGGCTATTTAAACGGAGTCAGTAATGATTTATTAGTTAATATCTCTGGCTTGTCAATGCAACAAGTTGAAGAAATTGTGGCAAAGGTGAAGACTGGTTTATTATAAGAACATATTCATTCCATATCAAAAAGACCTTCAAATTTTGGAGGTCTTTTTGATTGTATCGAATTGAAAAACACTAAATTCGTAGAATCACAAACTGAAAATTGAAAAAATGAACTTGTAAATTCATTATCCTTTTTATGAATAAACGCTTACTCTCGCTTGATGTGTTCCGAGGCATGACCGTTGCCTTGATGATTTTAGTCAATAATCCTGGCGATTGGGGGCACATCTACGCCCCACTCGAACACGCTGAGTGGAATGGTTGCACACCAACGGATTTAGTTTTCCCCTTCTTTTTATTCATTGTGGGGGTTTCTATTTCTTTTGCCTTTAAGGGAAAAGTAGCTGATAGAGAGACGGTTACAAAAATATTTACTCGCTCTTTAAAACTCTTTGGATTAGGTCTTTTTCTTTCTTTGTTCCCAAAATTAGATATTTCAGTGGTTCGCATTCCAGGGGTTTTACAACGCATTGCTATCGTGTTTTTGGTTTGTTCTTTACTATTTTTAATGACCAAAAACCGAACCCAACAAATCATTTTTGCGGCTATTTTATTTGGTTATTGGATTTTGATGACTTTTGTTCCCGTGCCAGATTTTGGACCTGCCAATCTTGAACCTGAATTTAATTTAGGAGCGTATTTCGACAGAATGATTCTCGGAACGGCACATCTTTATAAAGCTGCCAAAACTTGGGACCCCGAAGGATTATTGAGTACTTTACCCGCCATCGCAACGGGACTTTCGGGTGTTCTGACGGGAACTTGGCTTCAACGAGAAGATAAAGGAGTAACGGAGAAATTGACATATATGTATTTGTTTGGGTGCGTGTCAATGGCATTGGGATGGGCTTGGGACGAAGCAGGCTTTCCCATCAATAAAGCCCTCTGGACAAGTTCTTACGTGCTTTGGACATCTGGATTGGCATTGTGTTTCTTGGCGAGTTTCTACTGGCTGATTGATGTAAAAGGCTATCAAAGATGGACAAAACCGTTTGTAGTTTATGGTGTAAATGCCATTACAGTCTTCTTTTTATCTGGCTTAATTCCAAGAATTTTGAGGATGATAAAAATTATAAATGCTGATGGTACAGAAATAAATTCGCAGACTTGGATGTATAAAAATCTAATCGTTTCAATGTTTTCAAATCCGTATCATGCTTCCTTAGTTGGGGCTTTGACGGTCATTATAATTTGGATGGGAATTCTTTGGGTAATGTATGAGAAGAAAATGATTGTTAAGGTGTAAAAGGAGGAGGGAAAATTAAGGAGGAAAGGAGACGGGAGGAAGGGAGAAAATTCTCCACGTCACCCTGTCTCCTTTCCTCCATTAATACCTTCCTCCTTTACAAAACCACCACCGAGTTCTCATCGTAAGAAACACCACTTGCTACATATTTATCCGCTGCTTCGTCGTTAATCCATACGTCATTATCTACTAAATATCGAAACGCAAACTCTTTTCCTTTTTCCAATTCAACCGATGCTTTGAAATTCCCATCTTTTTGTTTCTTCAATGCAGTTGGATTCCACTCGTTGAAATCTCCTAACAAACTTACTGATTTTGCACCATTGACTGTATCCGCAGATACTTCAAATGTTACTTTACAAACTGGTTTACTTTTAGAATACGTCTTGCTAATTGCCATGATTGTTAATTGTTTAAGATTAATTATTTATACTTAAAGATTAATTGCTTTAGTTGTTTATACTGCAAATATTCAAAAATAATTTTCATAATAACCTAATAACCAATAAGTTAATTTTAAATTTTATTAGAATAGTTATACTTTATAAAATAATAAGTAAAATTTACTTTATAAAATAATAAGTAAAATTTACTTTATAAAAAACAGGAGATAAAATTATATACCAATTTTTCAGATATTATTGATTTACGGAATCTTTCACTTTGAGCAAAGGCTTCTTCAAATCATCATTGATAAAATTTCTTACCATGCTCTGTGCGTATAAACCCTACTTTTTTCATCTTATCAATATGAAAAACTCAAAAGTTGAAATCACGCCATTGTTTCGGGTAATATCGACAAAAGTGAATTGGTTAAACGAATTCTCTCGCACGATCCCGAGTCTCATGGATACCAAGACGATGGCATGAGAAATGTTTCACCCTGGAGAGATTGGGGAAAATTGGTGAAAATCTGTTTTATCCGTGGTCTATTACTTTAAACTAAAATTTATGTTATGGCAGTTTTTTTCTCTTTGTAATTCTTATCTTTGTGTGGTCTCTTTTCTCTAACTATTTCACACAAACTCATGAAGATTTTTTTTCTTTCAGTCCTATTTATTTCCTCTTTTACAACATTTGCCCAATATTCTGATAAAACTGATTTCCGCCATCGAATTTTTATAGGTACAATGTTTCCTTTACGTATTCATGCAGGATATGAAATGCAGTATAAACGCCTACAAATTAATGGTTTCATCGGAGTTATGTCTAAAAATTATCAAGGCTTAGTCTTTGATGTTTTGCAAAAAATTAAGCCTGAATACAAAGGAGAACTTAATTATTTAAAAGATTTTGCAAGTCCAAAAATTCAATTTGGTGGTGAATTAAAGTTTGACATTGGTAAAGGAATATCCATCGGTGCAACCGCACAAACTTTCAATGCCACCATCACCGACACGCCCAGGGGTATCACAGCGGGCATTTTACCCGAAAACCTTATTTTTATTGACGGCTTTTTGAGCAATCAACCTGATGCCCGAAATATTTATGAGAATAAACAAGTTGATACCTACATGAATACTATTTTGGCAGGTCCAATGCTTGAAAAAACTTTTTGGTTAGATGCTAATAATACCATTTTCATTAACGCAAAAATAGCCTATTGGTTTTTGGCAAGTCGTCAAAATGACCTAATTTCCGCAGATTTTACGGAAGCGGAACAGATTGGTATTGATACTTTTAAGCCTCTTTTTATCAGAAAAATAGACAAAATTTCCTCACAATTTCAAGCACCAAGTATCGGATTAGAATTAGGATTTTCATTTTAGGTTTCATAAAATAAGGTTTATTAATCAACACAAAATGATTCTTAAACCTTATTTTTGTAATAAGATTTGACCGTAAGCGTTTTTTGGTTATCAATTAATTTTATTTCAAAATTTATGAAGAATATCCTTTTTATACTATTCATCCTCCTCAATTTATCAGCCTTTTCCCAAAACTCTATTAATGTCCATAAAGGGGCATCTGATTTTCAGCACCGTATCTATGCTGGCTCACAAGTTCCTTTGCGGGTTCATGTTGGGTATGAATTGCAATACAAGCGTTTGCAGTTGGGAGGATTTGTAGGATTTACGCCCAAGCGTTATCAAGATGCCGTATTTTATGTTTTGCAAAAAGTGAAAAACGAATACGTGGATGAATTAGAATATTTAAAAGGATCAGCTCAACCAAAAATTCAGTTTGGCGGTGAAATCAAGATGGATGTGGGTAAAAATATTTCGCTTGGACTGACGGCTCAAACCTTCAACGCAAGCATTAGAGATACGCCCAGAAACATTACCAGAGGTATTTTACCCGAAGAAGCAGAAGGAATTGAATCATTGTTAAATTTTTCTGCCGAAGTGAAAAATGCATATCAAAATAAAGTTGTCGAAGCATTCATGAACACCATCGTGGCAGGACCAGTTGTAGAAAAAATCTTCTGGTTAGATAAAACGCAAACTTTTTTTCTTAAAGCAAAATTTGCCTATTGGGTCTTATTAACTCGCCAAAACGACCTAAAATCCACTGATTTTACTCCAATCGAACAATTAGGAATAGACTCTTACAAACCCCGTTTTTTAAATAAACTGGAACGTGTTTCCTCAAAATTGCAAGCCCCAAGTTTTGGTTTGGAATTGGGGATTGCGTTTTGAAAAGACCTTTTGTTTAGCTATTCGTAGTAGGTGTAAGTAATCACATCTCCCATATCGTTTGTTGAAGTAATGGGAAGATTGAATTTGTTATAAGTATATTTATAAGTTACAAAACTATTCCCAAACCATCCGTCTATTTTTTTAATGGTTATTACGTTGTTCTTTGAAATTCCGCCTGGCAATGCTGAATTGCTTGATGGGCTAAAAGAATTAGGCTTAATTTTATCATCGTGGGTATATTCTACAAGCTGATCGGTTTGCGTAAATTCAATTAAATTCCCCTTCTTATCAAACTTATACCCACTCGAAGGTACAGTTTGTGGATTAGTTGCAAGTAATGACTTCGTTGATTCTTTAATCGTATTGTCCACTTCATTGTAAGCATAAAAACTCTTACCAATCGAAGAACTTCTCACGATAATTCTATTTTGGTTATCATACTCGTAAAATTGAGGAGCAGTATTAAATATAAACTGAGGGTTTGGAGAAACATAATTTGGGTTTTTGGTAAAATTTGCCTCAATTTTTAACTCTCCATTATATTTGTAGGTTGTTTCAGAAATAGGAGATTTGCTATTTGTAATCCTGACTTCTCTTTTGGATTCGTCATAAAAATATTCAGTTATTCCATTAATAGAATCATCAACTCGCTTTAATAATGGCAAACCATTCACGAATATAGGTCCTGTTAATTCGACTGTTTTATTGTCCGTTGGGTCAGTTGGATTAGTTGAAATAGGAGGATTAGTTGGTGTACTGGTGCTTCCAATGGGTGCGGGTAACTCAGTTTTATTGCAACTTAAAACAACACTACAAAAGAGGATGAGAAATAGTAATTTTTTCATAACTTTTATTTGATTTTATGTGAAAACTAAAATGAGTAAAAATTTGATTTTCAGAGGATTAAATAACTTGGAAGTGGTTTTATGAAGTTAAAATAAAAACTGAATATTTGGGAATTTTGTTTGTGGTTTTTGAAGATTTAATATTGGGCAATATTCATGGCATTTCAAACTCAAAAAAGTGAATATTCAGCACATTCTCAATTTTGCAAATGGTTTCAATCGTCAAGTTTTCTGAGCCTTTAACAATTTTATTCACTTGCTGTGGACTAATCTTTAACAATTCCGCTAACTCTTTTTGAGAGCTTGGGAACTGTTTTTTATTTTTATTGTCACGCAATTTTCGGAGGATTTTCAAAGCGATATTTCCTGAACGTTCACGCCATTCTTCATTGGCTTGTCTCCATTGCAATTTTTCTAAAAAGTCTGACTTTTCATCACTTATTAAGCCTAAGAATTTTTCTAATTTTTTGCTTTTTTGCATTGTTAAATGTCTAATTCATTAATTGAACTATTTTCTTTGCAAAATCATAAACAAATCTGTATTTGAAATCATGCCTAATCCTAACATCGTCAGTATTTGATTGATTTTGAAAGAAGTTTTTTACATCAAGAAATAAATTCTTTCTTGCTATATTTCGCTTGTCATTATTTATGCCATATCTTTTCAAGAAATCCTCCCCTTTTTTATATTCATCGGGAGAATCTTTTTCTAAATTTTCCAATACTTTGACCTCACCAGAACCTAAGTCAAAATAAAAGTAAGAATCAAACATATAATCAGAATCCGAAGGTTTTAAAGTATATGTGAAAGGAATTTTATTTGCTTCTGATTGACACACATCGCAACAATAAAAAAGATTATCCCAGTCGTATGCAAGTAATGGGAAATCAGCTTTTGGATGAAAATGCTCAATAGTCTCTTTTGAACTTTCACCTATTGGATAACCATCACAAAAACAACAATGAGCATCCCTATGACTTTTTCCATCATAGATTTGAATTTGTGTTCTCAGTTCATCATAAATGTTCTCTCTCCATGAAAAAATTTGCCCTACTTTTTTTACACCTTTTGGACTTTTTGAACTTCCATTATCCAAAAAGATTTTGTAATCTTGTCCCCACTTTTCCCAATTATCATATAGTTTCTGTAATGTTGGGATATTTTCAAGTTTCCTTTTATTAATTTTCTCCATTAAAATAATCTTTTTCTTTTATACGCTTGATCCTGAATAGTTTGGAACTAATAATGGCTGTCACTTCTTCGCCTTCTTTGATTAATCTATGAATAATTTCTTTAAATTCCTTTTCGTTCTCTAAATTATCTTTCATAATTTCTATGTCAATCTCATTGAACCGCTTTAAATCTTTCATGGTTTGGTAACCAAATTTGTTAAAGGTTTCAAGGATATTCTCATAAATGAAGGAGTACGAATCTCCTGTCTGAGAAAGTAATTTTTTATCTAATTTAGATTCACCTTTTTGAGTAATGAGTTTATGAATTGTAGCATTATCAATCGAATTCAGAACAAAAGGTGAGTGAGTAGAGACAAATATTTGAGCATTCGGAAAAATTTTACGTGTAAGTGGTAAAATTTGATATTGCCATTTGGGGTGAAGATGTACTTCTATCTCATCTAATAATAGAATGATATTCTGATGATTAACTGGAATTGATTTATTTTCCCACGGTATTTCATCTAAACGCATTAATAAATCCCCAAGCCAACTCAATAAAGATCTTAATCCATCAGGCAAAACATCAAATTCTATTTCTTTCTCATAATATTTAATAACTACCTTCCAAGGATTTGTTTGTATCTCAAAAATATATTCATTTTCAGTCAGTTCGTTAATACTTGCAATCAAACAATTTAATGCTTCTCTATACTTATTGGCAAGTTCTTTATTTCCATGTGTCTCTTCAATTGCAGCTTTTGAGTATCGTGAAACTATCCAATTAGAAACTAAAAAGCCCGTATTTTTTTCTTTAACAAATTCTAATGCCATGTGCAGAGGATTAAAACTTTGCTCACTCTCAATCTGAATTTTTGCAGATGTTATTAGGCGATATCCAGAATAACCAAATGCGGCAAATTTGAATGTTTTATTTAAAATATCTTTTGCAATAATTGCATTTTTATAATTTTCTAAATCTTTATTCTGTGGTTTAAATCTATACCCATTGCCTATTTTTGCAATTTTCAAATCATTAGAGACTGTTTTCTCATAATTCTGATGCAAATTTCCACAACTTCTACATTTATAACATACTATTTTATCGCTTACTTTATTGGAAGAAATATCGCAAAGTATAGCATGTGCATAACTTAAAGACATCTCCTTTTCATCTTCATCAGAAGTTCTAAATCTTTTGTAAAACACGTTAGAAGTATGTTCTTTATGGTCGTTTTCGAAATAGTCAAATTCACTTGCAATAGCATGGAGAATTGTAGTCTTTCCACTTCCATTTGAACCTGTAAAAATATGAATATCAGGATTTCCTACTTTTACAGAAAAATCAAACTTCTGTTCAACAAAAGGTCCAATATTTTTAAGATATAATTGTTTTACTTTTATCATTATTTTACTGATTACTGATTGAATTACAAATCTAATCAGAATATTAGCTTTACGTATCAATTTAGAAAAGCGATACTGTCAAAATTTATTTTAATTGCCCCAATTTATCAAGAATCAGGGCAATTAATCAATAAGCTTTCGCAAACAAAACCCTCCGTCCAGAAGGCTTCCCAGTCAAAATACAAGCCCCTTCTTCCTCTACCGCATCCAATGGAATGCAACGAATGGTGGCTTTTGTTAGGTCTTTTATTTTGTCTTCGGTTTCGGGCGTGCCGTCCCAATGGGCTGAGATGAAGCCTAATTCTTCGCTTTCGATTACCTTCATAAATTCTTCCCATGTATCTACTTTGAAAGTATGATTTGCTCTGAAATCTATGGCTCTTTGGTAGATATTTGTTTGGATGTCTTCCAATAAATCAGTTACCGTATCTATCACAGCATCAATTGGATAGGTCCCTTTTACCTTCGTATCTCTTCTCGCAATTTCAACCGTTCCGTTGGCTAAATCTCTTGCTCCAATTGCCAAACGCACAGGTACGCCCTTCAATTCGTATTGAGCAAATTTAAAGCCTGGCGATTGCTTGTCCGACACATCAAATTTAACCGAAACGCCTCTCTTTTTCAGTTCCTTCACAATCGGATTAATGACTTCTGAAATCTGGTCTAATTGCTCTTCCCCCTTGAAAATAGGCACAATCACCACTTGAATTGGAGCTAATTTTGGGGGTAAAATTAAGCCTTCATCATCTGAATGAGCCATGATTAATGCTCCCATCAAACGGGTTGAAACGCCCCAAGATGTTCCCCAAACGTAGTCTTGTTTATTTTCTTTGGATAAGAATTTTACGTCAAAGGCTTTGGCAAAATTTTGCCCTAAAAAGTGCGAAGTTCCTGCTTGCAATGCTCGTCCGTCTTGCATCATGGCTTCGATGCAATACGTTTCTTCTGCCCCTGCAAAGCGTTCATTGGCACTTTTTCGTCCACGCACTACGGGAACTGCCATAAATTGTTCGGCAAAAGTGGCATAAACTTCAATCATTTTTTCAGTCTCTTCAATGGCCTCTTCTTGGCTTGCGTGAGCGGTGTGTCCTTCTTGCCAAAGGAATTCTGCGGTACGCAAAAACAAGCGAGTACGCATTTCCCAACGCACCACATTTGCCCACTGATTTATCAACAAAGGCAAATCTCGGTAGGACTGAATCCAGTTTTTGTAGGTACTCCAAATAATGGCTTCCGAGGTTGGACGAACGATTAATTCTTCTTCCAATTTGGCTTCGGGATCCACCATTAATTTGCCAGGTTTATCAGGATTATTTTTGAGGCGATAATGCGTTACAACGGCACATTCTTTGGCGAAACCCTCGGCATTTTTCTCTTCGGCTTCAAATAAACTTTTTGGAACGAACAGCGGGAAATAGGCGTTTTCATGCCCCGTTTCCTTAAACATATCGTCTAAGGCACGTTGCATTTTTTCCCAAATAGAATAGCCATACGGTTTGATAACCATGCAACCACGCACGGCAGAATTCTCGGCTAAATCAGCCCTTTTCACGAGTTCGTTATACCACTCTGAATAATTTTCGCTACGTTTTGGTAGGCTTTTGCTCATTTT
>JAYVIV010000030.1:0-9626 GCA_043769985.1 Arcicella sp. | reverse complement strand
GATGAATATGGTTTGTATGTGGTGGACGAACCAAACATCGAATCGCACGAAATGGGCTATGGCTTGTTGCAAACTTTGGGTAATAATCCTGCCTTTTTGAACTCACACATGAGACGTACACAACGGATGTTTGAGCGAGACAAAAATCATCCATCCATCATCATTTGGTCGTTGGGCAATGAAGCGGGTAATGGGTGGAATTTTTATAATACCTATACATGGTTGAAACAAACAGACCCAACTCGTCCAATTCAGTATGAACGAGCTGAATTAGAATGGAATACTGATATTGTTTGTCCAATGTATCCAGAGATTGAACAAGTAGAAAAATACGCCAAAACGCACAAAGACCGTCCATACATCATGTGTGAGTATGCTCATGCCATGGGAAATTCAGTAGGAAATTTCAAGGAATATTGGGATGTAATCGAAAAATATCCAAATCTTCAAGGCGGATTCATCTGGGATTGGGTTGATCAAGGCGTAATTATTGAAAAGGCAGGAAAGAAAATTTATGGCTACGGTGGCGATTGGGGTGCAAAGGACATTAATTCTGATAAAAACTTTTTATGTAATGGCTTAGTAAATCCTGAACGTCAATTACATCCACATGCTTTAGAAGTTAAAAAAGTACATCAATACATCAAATTAGAGAATGTAGGACTGAATCAAGTGGAGGTAAAAAATACTTATTCTTTCAGAAATCTGGATAATTTTTCTTTAAATTGGTCAGTTTTTGAGGAAGGAGTTGAAGTAGAAAAGGGCAAAATAGAGGATTTGACGGGCATTTCGGCTGGGAAAATGAAAATTTTTACTATTTCGCCAAGAACAAGTCTGAAAGCTGGCAAGGAGTATTTTTTAAATGTTTCAATGAAATTAAAGAACAAAGAACCATTATTGCCAGCAAATTCAGAAATGGCTTATGAACAGTTTCCGTTGAACGTAATAAAACGACCTGCTCCTGTTTTAATTACCACAAAAAACCCAACAGTAAGCGAAGCGGGAGCGAAAATTACGGTTACTGGAGCAGATTTCACGATTGTTTTTGATAAAGAAGTAGGAACCATTAGTTCATTCATAAAGCAAGGTATTTCATTAATCAAAAAAGGACCAATGCCAGATTTTTGGCGTGCGGCAAACGATAATGATTATGGTTCGAGTACGCAAAAGAAATCAAGAATTTGGTTGAAAACGGGCAAAATTGAGCCTGTTTCGGATACCAAAACCTTAATAGTAAGCGGAAATCCACAAATAGTGTTTACCAAGAAAATGCTAAATGGCGATGCCCTCTATACCACCATTTATGATGTGGATGGTGAAGGAAATATTAAGATTAAAAATAAGTTTGAGGCAATAAAGGGTAATTATCCCATGATGATGCGTTTTGGTAATCAGATGGTTTTACCAAAGGAATTTAATGCTTTAAAATGGTATGGTCGTGGACCACAGGAAAGTTATTGGGATAGGAAAACGGGTGCAACTGTGGGGCAATATGAAGGAAAAGTGGATGATCAGTACCATGCCTACATTCGCCCGCAAGAGTCGGGCAACAAAGCCGATGTGCGTTGGGCGAGTTTAACAAATGCCAAAGGGCGTGGCTTGATGGTTGTACAAGATGCTGATTATCTGAATGTTAATGCCTTAAATCATTCCCAAGAAGACCTTGACCCAGCCGAGGATAAAGCTCAATACCACTCAGGTGATTTGATTGGACGAGAAGAAATTTATCTCAACGTTGATTTACAACAAACAGGCGTTGCAGGGATAGATTCGTGGGGACATTTACCCCTTGAAAAATACCGTTTAAATTATAAGAATTACGAATATACTTACTGGCTAAAACCCATTGCTCCTGGGATTACTGAGAAGAAAGTGAAAACGGATAGTGGGAAATAGTAATAAAATAAATTAGACCACAGATTTTACAGATGTTACGGATTTACACTGGGACGCATAGTCGGATAAAAATTAAAAAATCCGATTGTGCGTCCCAGTGTGAATCTGTTTAATCCGTAAAATCCGTGGTCTAATATTTTACTCGTGGCACGCTCATATACTTCCTTATCCTCTTAATTTTTCTATCATGAAAAAGACCTTAATCCTCCTCATACTCTCTATCTCAACCTTCGCTCAAAAAAAGGCGGAAACCAAAGATTGGATTTCAATTTTTAATGGTAAAGACCTTACGGGTTGGGACATTAAAATCTCTGGACAACCTTTGAATGATAATTACAAAAATACCTTCCGTATTGAAGATGGTATGATGAGAGTAAAGTATGACCAATATCAAAATTTCGATGAAAAATATGGTCATATCTACTACAAAAAGCCCTATTCTTATTATACTGTTCGTTTCATGTATCGTTTTCAAGGCAATCAAACGCCGGGCGGAGCAGTTTGGAACGTTAGAAATAGTGGCATTATGGTGCATTCGCAATCCGCCCAAAGTCTGACTTTTGAGCAAACTTTCCCTATTTCCTTAGAAATGCAATTATTGGGAGGTTTAGGCAAAGGCGAACGCCACACAGGTAATTTATGTTCGCCAGGCACACAGGCGTATATGAAAGGAAGCCTTCGCCCAGCCCATTGCATAGATTCAGATTCAAAGACTTATGATGGCGACCAATGGGTAAGTGCAGAGGCAATTGTTTTGGGAGATTCAGTGGTTCATCACGTAATCAATGGAGATACTGTTTTGACTTATAATAAAACCCAAATTGGAGGAGGTTTCGTAGGTGGAAAACAGGATTGGGAAGTTGCCAAAATGGATGCTGCAACGATTGAAGCATGGAAGAAAAAAGAGGGTACTGCCTTAAAATCAGGCTATATTGCTCTCCAAGCAGAAAGCCATCCAATTGATTTTAAGAATATTGAGGTATTGAATTTAGAAGGTTGTACTGACCCAAGAGCCTTGAATTACAAATCGTATTATATCAAATCTAATAAATCAGCGTGTCATTATAAAAAGCGAAAGGTTTAGCGGAATTTCCACTAAACCTTTCGCTTTTATTATTTTTAATTTCAAGGAGTTATATCATGATATAATGACTGCCTACTGCAAACTGCCAACTTTATTCAGGTCTTAAACTTCGCTTTATTTTTCTGCCCAAGACCGTTGCGGTGTCTTGTTCTTTGAAATAAACACTTCCTTCAATATATCCAGCAAAAGCCTCTTTGTAGGTATCTCCAATTGGTATTCTCAACACCTTATCCAAAACCACTTCATCTCCTTCAATACCCGTTATTTTGTCTTTTGCAATAATATAGGAACGATGTACACGCATAAACCGGTCAATTGGTAAACGTTTTTCTAAATCTGAAAGCGTTAAATTAGTAGTAACTCGCTCACCGTTTGTCGTAATGGAAGCGTAAGTTTTTTGTGCTTCAATATAAATAACATCTTTGTATAAAACCTTATGAAATTTCCCTTTGGCATCCACTTTCACAAAGATATATTCTTCTTTCGTTGGCATTGGTTCTGGTTCTGGTTCATCCAGAGGAGCATCTACTAAAGTCATTTCAAAAGGCATTTTGCTTACTGCCTTCAAAAAACGCTGATATCCGAAAGGTTTTACCAGATAATCCATTACGCCAAACTCAAAACTTTGCAGAGCATATTCCTGATAACCAGTAGTCATGATAAACTTCACCTTTCCATCGAAAAGGCTCACTAAGTTCAATCCATTCATACGAGGCATTTGAATATCGGCAAATACTAAGTCAACATTACTATTAGACTGCAACAGTCCGACAACTTCCATAGGATTTGTAGTGGCAGCTACCAAATGCAAAAACGGAGTATCTTTTATGTAGCTAATCATGATGTCTAATGCTGACTGTTCATCATCTACTGCAATAACATTAATCATTTCTATATAAGTTTATAATTTACCGTAAAAGTTACAATATAGTCATCTTTCAAATTTTCTGATTCTAAGGTGAAACCACCATTTTTATAAACAGCATTCAACCTTTTAATAATATTAGGAATTCCAACACCCGTATTACCCTTGCCAGCAACATCGTTTGGATAAGGATTCTTCGGATTACTAACCATAAATACAAAGAAATCATCAATCAAACTTGCTCTTATAATAATCGGATTGTTTGGGTCATCAATCAATCCGTGTTTAAAAGCATTCTCCACCATCGTAATTAAAACCATTGGCACAACTCGATGTGAACCAAAATATCCTTCCTCCTCAAAATCAATATAAGCACCTTGTCGATTTCTTGCTTTAAATAATTTAATATAATCCTTAACAAAACCAATTTCTCCGTTCACATCAACTGTATCCTCCTGCATTTTTGTGCTGGTAGCGTATTGCATCATTTTTGAAAAATCCAAAATCAACTCTCCTGCAATCTCTTTTGTGGAAGTAATTATCTTACTATAAATGAGATTTAAACTGTTAAATAAAAAGTGTGGATTTATTTGGGCTCTGAGGAAAGCCATTTCTGCCTGTGCTTTTTCCTTCGCTAAGATAGCATTTTTCTCTTTCTCTTCCGCAAGTTCCTTCTCTTTTTTTACAAGAACTAATTCTTGTTCAGCAACAACGGCCTTTTCATTAGCAATTTCTGTATCTTTTTGGGCAATTTCTTTTTGCTGTTGAATTATTCTTTGGGAGAAATAATAACCAAGAGCGAAAATTATATAGTTGCTACCTGTTAAAACCGCTTGTGAAATTACTTGAATAAATACTGGTTTATCATTAGGGATAGTGATTCTTAAAAACTGGAAAGCGTAAAATTCAAGGAAGTAGAAATATAATACATAACAAAATACACAAAATATAAAGCTCGTAATTAATAAAAAAGATTTTTTTAAAGAAAAATATTTAGGTAAAACCACAAAAGCGTTTAGGTAAAATAATAGTACATCGCCTACTTTATGTAGGATTATCTGTGATACAAAACTTATTGAAAGAGGTACATTATAAAAATATTTCAAGAGTGAACTAAAATATAGAGTATATACTATCCATACAATTGCGTGAGTTTGTACGACTTTATTTGAAGCTATTTTTTTTAGCATTTAATAGTCAAAAGTTGAAATTATTATATTACAGGTTTTAGTAAGGCATGAACTTCCTTGTATTTAGATAGTGAAAAGGCAATTTAGGACAATATTTTAAAATCACCGCTGAAAGCGGTGCAAATTTGTATCATAAATAATAACAAAAACCCATAAACAACAACAAAAATGAAAGCTTCAAACTTTAACTCTAAATTATCAGTAAGTAAATCAGTAGTTTCAAAATTTGATGGAAGTAAAAATTCAGTAATGACTGGAACTTTTAGCTTTGCAAAAATGACTGGAACTTTTAGCTTCTAATTAATGTCATTTTCGTAGTTATTGGGTTTTTTACCAGTAACATAAGAGAAAGTAAATTCAAGCCGTTGTTGGTGTTTTCATCAAGGACATTATCGAAAGCAAAAACTCATATTTGAGAAAAAGTAACGATAGTACCAAGTACCCGAAGCAGCCAGTCTGTTAATCACCAACCATAAAAAATCTTCTTCTCATACACGTAATAAAAAAACTGTATATAAGAAGAAGAGTAAGGCAAATTAATAAGAATTTTTTAGAAAGAAAAATGTACTGATGCTTTTAATGCAAAAGATTTTGGTAATTTTCCTTCGGGGGAGGCATGATCAAGGTACGTTAGGCGATGAAATGCCTGTATTCTGAATATCTTAAAAATATTGTCTATCCCGTAACCAACTTCCACGTAGGGTTTGTTGGGGTCGAGAGCTGAGAAATTATATCTTGGACGTAATCTTCCGTCGTTTCCTCTTCGGGGATTGAAAATGGGTAAGGCTTCTTTCATCAATTCGATGTTAGACTCTCGCTGACTTCCGAACAGGACGTTTGCTGAGGCAATCAAACGCCATTTTAATTGTCTGATGGCAGGAATGCGATTGAAAAGCAATCCTTCAAAATTATGATTGTAGTTCAAGGATACAAATTTATCACTCACGAACTCAAAAAAGTACATCGTATTGAAGGCGGCACGGTTGTAAAAAAATGTTTGGTTTCCTAAATGCGGAAATAAAAGTGGTGCGGGTAAATCGGAAGGAATATATCCAGCTTGTATGGTATAATCCGATCGTCCGAAAGATCCCAAGCGGAAAGATTGAAAGATTTTGGCTGAAAATCGGTCATAATTAAAATTACTTCCAAAAAGCCCTTTAATTCCATGTTGATACCCCAGCGTAATTACTGGTACACGTTTTGTGCCAAGTCCCACACGTTCGTTGCCATCCATCAGAAAAGTTTCGCCTTTGGCAAAACGTATTTCTGCGGTGATAAAACTGTCATCGTAGCCATCAAGTGCTGGTGAATTTCTGCCTCTTTCAGGTTCGGTTCTAAACTGAAATTTGAATAAAGGATCAAAGCTACGTGTCGTAAAGGCTACGTGGAATGTGATTCCTTTAGTTGGTTCTGTTTTTAAAAAGATTTCATTCTCTCGGCGATAAAATGCTCCTGAGTAATTACCCCAACGGGTAAATGCGTAGAACAATTTATTTTCGCCAATCAATTCAGGGGTCAATCCAACACGTTCTATATCGTAACTGTGTTTGATTCCAGCCACCGTCCAATGACGACGTGAAAGAATATAATTCATCTCGCCACCGTATTTTAACACCAAATCTTTCGTACCAAAGCCTAACCAGCCTTTGAGTATTAAGTGTTTATCAAAGCCCGCTAAGGTTTTGAACCCAAATCTTGTCCGCAAACCTTCCTCTGAATTGAAGGCAAGAGCATTTACGTAGGGACCAATAGCAAATTTATTATAACGTTTGTAGCCACTGGCAATGATTTCAGCAATTTCTACGTAAGTTTTTACGATAGGAACATTACGAACGGTATCAATCAATCTTTCAGCTAAGATATCTTGGGCAGAAAGTGACTCGTGACGTGCTTCCAACCAATATTTTGGATCTGGCTCTTTTGAATCTTCGGCAACTTCAATGGATAAGTCATAAAAACTCATTTCTTTAGGTTGATTGACGACAAAATTTTTGTTGGAAATATACATCTTCAATAACATCCCCGCTGAGTTTTTAGAAAGTTCAGCAATGTCAATCAAAAAACGAGTTTTGGAAGGCAGCCATCCTCCTTCAGAAGTCTGTTCCAATTCCTGAGAAATTTTAATTTTGTCAATAAAATTTATATTAGCTTGCTTTCCAACAGTTGCATCAATCTGCACGAGAGCGAAAGCTGTACTATCAATATAAACCTTACCTTTAAAAACTAAATCTTTATCATTTTTTGGATCGAATTCCATTCCGTAGCAAACGTGTCCATCCACATTGGTGGTATCTGAAATGTACCACGAGTACGTTCCCTTCCAGTTATTTCCCACGGGTGAAATGATGTCTTTTCCTAAAAAAGGAACAAAATTGTCATAGAAATCATAATTAGCAAAAATATTACCTCCCACCAATTGCGAGACAAAACTTCCCTCTTTCACGCCCACTCCTTTGATATTATTCTTCAAAATCACTTCTTTCTTTCGGGCAGGCGATTCACGGTAGTAGAATTTAGAAATTGTCTCAGATATAAATGTTGGAATCACTGCTTTTCCATCTTCTCCAGCAATCTTCTCGAACTTATCAATCGCCCCTTGAATTTGTTGCATGATTTTCTTTTTCTTGAACTTCTCAGAAATATTATCAACATCCAGTTCCATTTTTGAATAAGAATCATACTCAAAAGCTGTCAAACGCTTGCGGTCGTTCTTTTCAGCATTTTCACGAAGTTTTCTAAGAATTTTAAAGGCAGGGTTTTCACCTGAATAAACCACAACTTCATCCAGCGATTTTGCTTCGCCTTGTAGCTGAAAATCAATGGTTTGGGTAGTGGCAGTTTTGTTTAAGGCTTTAACTTTTTTCTTGTAATTAACCGTACTGACAAAAATAGAATCCGCCATAAATTTTGATTTGATGGTATAAACGCCTTCAAAATTGGTTTGAGCACCAATGTTCATAGCATTCGCACCTTTCAAACCAACGGTAGCAAAAGGAAGTGGGTCGCCATTCTTAGCGTCTGTAATTCGTCCTGTGATAATATATTGAGCAAAAATACTTTGGTGAGTAAAAGCTATGATACAGAGAATCAGTATTTTAGTAAATTTTTGGTTAATCATTATGTTGTTTTATGGAGAGTTTAAGGTACTGTGGCACTTATTTATCGAAATTAATCTTTTTCGATAAATTTTCCAATTTGGTCTCTTTTTTACGACAATTTATCATGTTTCAACCCCTATAAATTTCAAGGATTTTGTTTATAATTTAACTGTTATTATCTGATTTTAATATACGCAAAAATCATCACAAAGGTCTAAATCTTTGCTGAAATTAAAGTTCATAAATCTGCAAGAAGGTAATTATTGATGATGAAATGCCTAAAAAGGGTTGTGAAATGATAAAGGAGGGAAATTATTTAGAGCGTTTTATCATGAATACCTACATTAAATTCAAGACAAAACTCTACAAATATAATCTGTAAAATTAACAAAAAATATTCTATCACGATTTAAAACGAAAAATGATTCGATTATGAACATTGTGAAGGTTCAAAACTTCAAAACCTTCACAATGTTATTTGCCATATATTTTGTACTTATAACACTAAAAATTATTCTTCTTTTTCCCAAATCTCATGTACTCGTGTACCCGTTGAGCTTTGTCCTGCATGAGTCCAATCCTTTCCATTTACTACGCAGTCGAAAGTTAAAGATGCTCCAACACGATTATTATCACGAGAGAAAAATTCAATATTTTCGGTATATTTTCCGTCTTTCACGGCATAAGTTCCTCCGCCAGTTCCAAAGAATTGATGCGTATCTGTGTTGAAAGCTGCCCATTGAAAACGACTTCCTGATAGTATTTTGAGCGTTTTTCTTGAACCTCTCATAATCGTTTGCATCTTGAAATCAGCACCTTCTCTGGCTTTAATTCTCCAAGTGGCATTCATAATTTTAGGTGATTTTGATTCATCAATTCGTTTCCAATTTCCAGCTAATGGCCCATCTGAAAGGGATAAATCGTTTTTATCAACCTTGTAAAAATTAGCAACGGTTAATCCAACGACCGTAGAATCTTCTGTATTGAATTCTCGTTTATAAGAAAGAATGTTTTTGTCTGAAACTACTGATAATTGATAAGTTCCACCGCCTGATTTTACGTATTTTTTTTGCGATAAATCATAGACAGCGAACATCAAGTAATTTTCTGAACAAATCATCGTGAGTATATTGCCAGAAGCATCTTTACTTTGCCAAGAACCACTGATAGGTGATGTTTCAACGTTGGCTTTTGTGGAAAATAAGATAATTGAAAGTAATAGTGTTAAGATTGTTTTCATGATTGAAATGCTGTGAAAAGCGTATTTATGATTGATTTAATGTAACCTTAACGAATTTCTTGCCAAAATAATATTTGAGGTGGATTTCTTTGAATTTAAGTAGTTGCATTAAGTTAAACAAATTTTTTTAAGGTAAATATCTAACCATGAATTGGGAACTGAAATTAAATAACTTATCCATCTCTACTCGTCCTTTTTGAATGATTTTTCGTTACTAAAATCCTCATTTAGCGATGCTAAATTGCGGTTTTAG
>JAYVIV010000029.1:0-13518 GCA_043769985.1 Arcicella sp. | reverse complement strand
GGAACAAGTTGCCGTCATCAAATTCATGATGGAACGGGGCGAACGGCAAAGCACGCTGTGGAGATTTTGTTTGAGGCTTTGGTGTAAATTCAATGATATAATGAATGAGTGATAGCGTGAATGAATATTTGAATATAAGTACCTGCACACAATTAATTTGAACGAAACTCATCGCATGACTGATAGTAATTTGTTCATTATCAATAGTTTGTGAGATTAGTCATGCCATGAGTAATTATGTTCAGATACTTATTTGAAAAATATAACAAATCTAAATTTAAAATCTACGTTGCTGAAGGCATCTGTGTTTTCTGCGTTCCCACTATTACCAGAATTTCACTCCCGTCAATCGATTCATTTCTAATTTTGCCAGTGCCATTTGATATTGATACTGTAATTGTGTGAATTGAGTGTCTCTTAAAGCGGTTTGAGCATTTTCAATCTCTATACTTGTTAATACACCATTTTCATAACGGGTATTGGCTAATTTAAGGGCATATTGTGCTTGTTTTACATTAATTTCAGATAAAGCCAACTTATTTTTAGCTGAATTGTAGTCATTTTGAGCAGATTCCAAATCTCGTTTCAAGGTCTGATTTGTTATATCAACAGCGTATTTCAACATTTCACGGTTCAATTTTGCCACTTCGGTCTGATATGCCCCACGATGTCCTGTATAGACAGGTATCGTTAATCTTACCCCTACGACAGAATTTAACCGAAAATCATCTGAAAAATCAGGTTGTTCCCCATTTATTCTTGGAACGTAACCGTTTTTAACCCCAACCTGGGCAGTAGCCGCCAAATTTGGTAAGGCACTCATTTGGGCAATCTTAACATCACTTGCTGCAATTAAATCTTTATCCTTCAACGATTTAAGGTCAAAATTGTTAGTTTGGGCTTGGTTTAAAGCACTTTCAATTGATAAATCTGATGTTCCCAAATTAAAATCTGTTCCCGCTGGAATCATGCCATGTGAATCTTTTCCAATGAGAGATGAAAGATAAATATATTGACGCTCTAATTGACTTTGAATATCTGTTAAACGTGAATCGGCATTTTTGTAACGTACCTCACTACTTACCAAATCAAAATCCAAAGCATCCCCACGTTTCACCCTGTTTTCAATATTTAACTTATTATCATCAATCAATTTTAATTGTCCCTTTTGAACTTCAATGGCTCTTAAACTATAAATTATGCCATAATAAAGATTCGTAACTTGATAAGCAAAAACCATTTTTAAACTTTCCACATTCGTTTTTGCCAAGTTTGTTTCCAGCCTTGTTTTCTCGATATTGGCAAATTGTTTACCCCAATCATAAATCACGTAATTACCCCCAATATTGACATTATAATTCATATTGGGTTGAAACTGCAAGGAGGTTTGCGTTGCTCCGAAGGCAAATTGAGCCTTGGCAACAGGGTCAATTCGAGTGATACTTGCCTCCGTTGAAATCTGTGGTTTTAAGGCAGATTCTTGAATTTTTGTTTTGAAATCTCCCATCAAAACAGTTTGTTGTTGCTCCTTTATTCTTGGTGCATAATCAATGGCGGCTCTCACTAATTGATTAAGCGTTTCGTTCGTTGTTTCTTGGGCGTAAGCTTCTGAAAATGAGCAAACGAAAAGGGATATATAAAAAAATATGTGTTTCATTTTTAAAATAATTTTAAGCGAAAATAAGTCCTATCAGAAACTTTTAATTTTTAATTTTTAATCGGAATTATCTACTTTAAGTCGCAGAACCTCACCCCCTACCCCTCTCCAAAAGAGAGGGGAGAAAAAAGAGGACGAATGCCCCCCTCTCCATCGGAGAGGGGTTGGGGGTGAGGTTGTGCAAACTTTGCGACTTAAAGTATATAATTCCGCTTTTAATTAAATCAATGACTATCCGCCGCTGCTTTTGCCGCTCTCGCTGCCTCTTCGGGAGAAAGTTTTTTGACTCTTAATAACAATAAAAGAGGAAAAATTACAATAAAAAATATTGAGACTAATCTGAAAGTATCTAAGTATGCCAAGAAATAAGATTGTTTCATTACTGCCATTTCCAACTGTTTATAAGCCATGGAGGTAGCATTAAAAGCATCACCTGTGAGGGCAGTCATATTACGGACAGCATTAGATAAACGTTCATTGAAAAGTGGATTGTCAGGTGACATATTCGCCATTAAGTCCGAACGATGCTGAGCCGTTCTGCTCGTTACAAAATTGTTTGCCAAAGCAATCCCAAAAGCACCACCCAATTGTCGGAGCATATTCGTCAAGGCAATTCCTGCTGGATATTCAGAAGGTTTTAAGCCTGCAACTGCCTGATTGATAAGAGGCAATTGCAAAAGAGCTATCCCAATAACACGACATAATTGCATGGGGAAAAAATCCCATCTTCCCATATCTGGGGTGGCAGTTCCAGAGTAAAAACCAAAAATGATAAAAAATATCATCCCCGCAGCCATATACGGAATTGGCGGAGCTCCCGCACCCATTCTTTTTCCAATGATGGGGAATAAAAACACCGCCGCCAAGGTTGGAAAAGCCAATGATAAGCCCGTTTCTAAGGCAGTGAAGCCATTAATCCGTTGAACCATAACTGGATAAACGAATACAGAGGTGAACAGTCCGAAGCCAGAAACGATGGTGAAAATGGAGGATAGAGCAAAGATTTTATAATTAAAAACCCTGAGATTTACTACTGGATGTTTAGTTGAAAATTCTCGCCAAACAAAACCGACTATTCCCACAAATGCCATCGTTGAAATAGTAATAATCTGACGAGATTCAAACCAATCTTCCGACTCCCCCTTTTCTAAAACGTATTGCAAAGAACCAATACCCATAATCAATAGAAAAATTCCTAAATAATCAATCGTTATTTGGTCTTTCTGCTCTCCTTCTCCAACTTTTCTATCAATAAATAATATGGTCAAAATACTGGCAACGAAACAAATGGGAATATTTACAAAGAAAATCTGTTCCCAACTATAATGTTCCACAATGTATCCACCCAAAACAGGTCCGAGCGTTGGTCCTAAGACAATTCCCATTCCAAATAATCCTGAGGCAATTCCACGGTCTTTTGGTTCAAAAGCATCAAACAAAATGGCTTGAGAAGTTGAGAGTAAAGCACCTCCACCAATTCCTTGAATAAATCGCCAGAAAACTAATTCCCAGAGCGTTTCGGAAGTTCCACAGAAGTAAGAAGCAATTCCGAAAAGAATCATTGAAGTTAAATAGTAGGTTTTTCTGCCAAAATATTCCCCCAAAAATCCCGTCATGGGAATGATAATTACGTTGGCGATAGCATAAGAAGTAATCACCCATGCAATATCTTCAATCGTTGCACCCAGCGTTCCCGAAATTTGATTTAGTGCAACGTTAACGATGGTCGTATCCAGCAATTCCATAATGGCTGCCGTTATGGTTGTAATTACGATAATGTATTTCTTCATTAATTAAAAATTATGAATTAAAAATTAAAAATTTCAATAGATGTTATTTTTGATTCATAATACCTTATTACTTCTTGAAGTTTTGACAATTGACGCTAAAAGTTTGATAATTTCTACAATATCATTTTGTAATGAATTGTAAATAGGCTCATCAATAAATGATGTTTCTTTGAGCAACAACAGCCAATACTCAGTTTCAGAGGCTTCTTTCAATGATATGTTCATTTTGTGGATGAAATCATTTTTTGATTCTGCATAAGTAGCCTCATTTACGTTTGCTCCGATGGATGTCCCAGAACGCAACATTTGTTTACTCATAACATACTCCTTTTTTTCCTCAATGAGGTATTTGTAACATTTAACTATTCTTATGGCAAAATCAATACTCTTTTTTCTAATGACACTCTCATCCTTTTTCATTTCGTATAGTTTTTAATTCTTAATTTTTACTTTTTAATTAATATGCTTACTTCCAATGATAATCCCGCCCGCAACATTGCCTTATGCTTCTCCAAATCAATTATTTCTATTTTTACAGGTACTCTCTGCGTAACTTTCACAAAGTTTCCAGAGGCATTATCGGCAGGTAAAAGTGATGATTTAGCACCCGTAGCCTCAGCAATTGAAACGATTTTTCCTCTGATGATTTTTTCAGGGTAAGCATCCAATTTCATTTCCACTTCTTCACCAATTATTAACCTTCCTACTTGAGTTTCTTTGAAATTTGCCACAACCCAAAAATTATTATCTTGCACAATTGTCATTAAAGGTTGACCTGCTTGAATAAATTGTCCCGCCTCAATGGTCTTCTTTCCGATTCTTCCAGAGGTGGGAGCATATACCTTTGAATAAGTTAGGCGTAATTTTTGTTGTTCAATCTTTACTTTCTTCAAGGCAATAACAGACTGTGCCTTGTTCAAAGCTGCTTGTAGAATTGGCATTCTTGATTTCGCCGTTAAAATATCTTCCTGACCCGCCTCATATTGTGCCGCTAAAATCTCGGCATTTGATTTACTATCATCACCTTGTTTGCGAGTAATGGCATTGTCTGCTAATAAATTTGCATCACGTTCGGCATCTTTTCTTGCTTTTTCACGACGTAAATAGTTGGCTTTCAAATTGGAGTTGGCTGAATTAATCGTTACGCTTAAGTTGTTAATATTGGCTTTCGCATTTTCAATATCTGTCTGCGACTGAACTAAGTCTGCCTTCAATTCTTCCAAAACTAATTGTGCTTCGTCGGTATCAATCTCCGCAATTATCTCATCTTTTTTTACCAAATCATAATCTTTCACATTGACAGATTTTACATAACCTGCCATTCTGGATAAAACAGGCACAAAATAGGTTTCAATTTGTGCGTTATCTGTTTCCTCGTGCGAGATAGAATATTGATATTTTGTATATCCATAATAAGCTCCGAAGCCTAAAACTGCCACGAGAATTACTTTGGGAAGATACTTTTTAATTGGACTTTCTTTTTCCATGATATTATTATAAACGGGTTCGCCCGTACGTTTTGGTTTGGATTAAATAGATTTAGATATTGTTTAATTTATAAGTAGTAAACCATATTGACAATGCAAAGATATAAAAGGTTCAAATAATAGTCAAGTATATTGACTATTATTTATTTTTATTTATCTTTGTACATAATTTGAAAATAACATCAATATGGAATCGAATAAAATTGCTGAGATTTTAGCGTTTAAAGAGAATAAAAGTCGCCTTTTAGGTCGATTACTAAACAAATCGTACCGCTACATGAGTGAAGTTGCTACCGAATTTTTAAGAGAGAAAGGTTATACCAATTTTAGGGTAGGACATATTGTGGCTTTGGTACACATTGAATTTGAAGGAGATACAGTAAATACCTTGGCGTTAAGGGCTGGAATTACGAAACAAGCCATGAGTAAAATTGTGCAAGAATTGGTAGAAGGGGAGTACGTAATATCTGAAAAACATCCCACCGATGCACGATCTGTGATAGTGAAATTGACAGACAGAGGCTACGAAGCTCTCACACATTGGAAAGCCTGTACAGAACACATTGACAGAAAATTTACTGAAATATTAGGTTCAGAACGTTTGGAGCAAGTAAAAGACATTTTGGGAACATTAGTAGATCATTATGAAAAAAATGTTGCAGTACATCAAGAGAATGAAGTACTGAATAATATTATGTTTGAGAAGTAGTTTACAATCCTTGACACAATTAATGTCAAAATTGATTTCTTAGAAAGAATACTTAGTGAAACTTCGTAAAAAAACTCAGTACAACTTTGTGACCTAAAAAAACTATTTATGAATATTATAAGGTAAAAAATCATCTACATTGGTTCCGTAACGATGCAAGTCACGAATAATAGTTGAACTGATTGGGGCTAAATGTGGAGCAGTTATGAGAAAAACAGTCTCTAAGTTTTCAACTAAATATCTATTTACCTGTGCAATCGAGTTTTCATATTCAAAATCAGTGGTATTTCGGAGTCCTCTAATCAGAAATTCTGCTCCCATATCTTTGGCAACGTTGGCGGTCAAGTCATTGTAAGACACCACTTTAACTGCCTTTCCATCGAAAGTCTCTTCAATCCAAGCAATCATTTTTTCAATCGTGAAATACCGTGCTTTGTTGGTATTGTGACCAATTCCGATAATTACTTCATCAAAAAGCGTCAATCCACGCAAAACTATATCTTCATGCCCTTTGGTGAAAGGGTCGAAAGAGCCAGGGAAAAAAGCAATTTTTTTCATAAACTTATTTTAACGTTCGGTAAATATTGGTTTAGTAATTCAAAATCTTCTGATTGTTTAGTGATATTTCCATTTACCCTCAAAATGATTTCATCGGGTTCAATTTCCAATTCATGCATCGCAAAAAGAACGTAATAGACCAAATCCTGCGGGGTTTTATAAGCAAAACGATTACAGAATTTCAAATTCCCGTTGGCAGTTATCACCATAGTAAAATGCTGATTTCCAAAATATAAAAATGCTGTTTGAGCCTTACTGGTAAATACTCCAAACTCAATTAATTGACTGGTTTTATGCTTAAATGTCATACCCACTAATGGATAAGTATTGGAAAGCCAATTGTATAAATCACGGTCTGAACTATATGTATTCACTATTCCCAAATCTTCATGGACGTAAGTATGAACTTCCTCTGAATCAGAGAGTTGTTGTCCTTTTGCTAATTGCAAATAACGATTAGTATATTCCTTCTTAAATAATTCAAGTGGAATTAAGGTAAACGACTGATTATCAATAATTATCTCAATAGATTTCCATTTTAAGGACTTTAAAAAATCGTGTGTTTCGTAAATTGAAGTTAAATAATCAGTAATAGAAACGGCTTCTTTTTGCTTAGGGAATTCATATTTTTCAGTAACAATAACCTCATTATCAAGCTGTTCGATAATTTTGTAGTAAAAAGAAGATTCAGAAATTTCGCAAGAGAGCGTATATTGATTTAATTTTTCAATATCAAATCGAGGGTTTTCAGTTTTGGTGATGGGTTGAATATGTAAAATAGCTGTTGACAAAGGAATGCGGATTTGTTTGAGTGCAAATTACGGATAAATCTTGGGGAAAAGCAAAAATCACATTTATCTAAAAAGGTTGATAAATATGATTCTGTTATTGTTTTAAATATTTGTTTAGTTCTCTAACTAACTCAAAAACTGTCGTTACAGGATTTTGGTCGCAAGGTGAATCATGCGTTTTTGATTTAAAAAGTTTTTCCGCTCTATCAATTGCTTCTTGTTGTGAACAATTTGAGTTTTGTAATTTTGAATAAATCGTTTTACAAAAATCTAACTTCTTTCCCTTGTCTTCGTAATTAATACCCCAAAATTCACGCAGTTTCTGGTAGTAAAATGTTCGATGATTTTGTTGGTCAGAGTAAGCAAAATGAAGATAGAACCATAATTCAAAGCAATCATTTGAATAGGCTACTTTAAATTTCTTAGTTTCTTGGCATTGTTTGATGGCACTATTGAAGTCATTTCGTTGATTTTCTTGGTTGGCATAATTTATATCCATGTCAAACACACACCATATTTCATCGTAATTATCTTCTTTGGCTAATTCTTTTGCTTTTTTAACCAGAGCTAACTTTGTTCTGCCTGTCTCTTTCGCACTAACAGTTGCAGTCAAAACTGGAAAACTTTTGAAATAGATTTCTTCTGTCTGTCCCTCACAAACAATCAAAAATTTCTTGGGAATTATTCTACTACTAATTGCGGATTTAGATATGTTTGCTTTCTTATTCCAACCAGCCGATTGGTCAGTTTTTTTAATTGGTTTTGCTGACATAGATTATTTAGAAAAAACGTATTCAAAGTTACCAACAAAAGGAATAGCTCCATATCGACCATCTAAATAATCTTTTTCAAATGAGGCATCATTTCTAACTCCTTTAAATTCTACTAAATTGTAAATTTGGCTTGCTCCAAATTTATCCTTTTCAACAAAAGCTATTTGATCACGACGTAATAATCTGTAATCCAATAAGTTAGAATCGTGTGTTACAAAAATCAATTGGGCATTTTTTTTATTATTATTGTAAAGTTCAATTATCTTTTTTGTGATAATTGGATGAAGTTTTGAATCGAATTCATCAATTACTAATGTCTTACCTTTTTCTAATGAATTTATTATAAAAGGTGCAACCTCAAAAACCTTCTGCGTACCTTCTGATGCAAATTGAAAAAAAGGTAATGCTACGATTTCTGTTTGATTATTACTATATTTCTTACTCGTAAAAGTAATTACTTTTTTACTTTCAGGTTTTTCAGTTGATCCAATAATTTCAATAGAGTCTATTCCTGAATCTACATATTTGAGTAATTCAGTTACCTCTTTATTATATGTTCCTTTCAAAAATTGATTTGTTGCAAAATCTCTCTTCCGTACATCATGCATAATGAATTCAGAAGTATTTGTGTCAACATAAGAACTCATAAAATAACTAACTATATCGTTTGCTAATGAAATATTAAGAGAGGAAAGTACAGAAATAAAAAGGGATGTTTTTTTATAAATCTGCGACTCTTCACCTAATATATTTTGTATCTTTTTTGCACCTTTAAGATGTTTTTCATTTATGTCTAATTCTTGTCCATCTCTTCTGAAATAATACACTTCTCTTTGATTTGGAGTGCCAAATAACCACTCTGAATGTATTTGCTCAGAATTTGCTTCAAAACCATATCTAAATTGTATTCCATTTATAATAAAAATTATCTGAAAGAATGAAGGCTTATTGTCGGTTTCAGATGAAAAGACAAATGGTTGAAAAAAAAGATGTAGATTAGCGTCAGGACGTAAAGACATTATAACAAAGTCATTAAATGAACTCATAGCTCTCACCAAATTACTCTTTCCACTACCATTAGCTCCGTAAATAGCCTTCGTCTTCAATAATCTCAATTTAGGAGTTGCTTGAAAAGTATTTTGTTCATCAAGTTCTTTGTTTTTAGAACTGATAGGGGCAGCGACCATACTCAACGTTTGAATATCTTTAAAAGAGCGAAAATTGCCAACACTAAATTCTACTAACATGATATTTAAAATTAATATTTGTGAATTATTCGTAAATATAAGAATTAAATAAACTTAAATTTAGGTTTAATAATATTATTTAGTTTAGGTTGAAACAAAAAAAAACTCTTCGCCAGAAAGTCTGACGAAGAGTTTTTAAATTCAAATATTACTAATTCCTAATAACGATACAAATCCGACTTGAATGGTCCTTCAACCTTCACGCCAATATAATCCGCTTGATCGTTTTCCAATGTTTCCAAAGTAACACCAATATGACCTAAGTGTAATCTTGCCACTTTCTCGTCCAAATGCTTTGGAAGAATGTACAATTTCTTTTCGTATTGGTCTGTATTACACCATAACTCTAACTGAGCCAATGTTTGGTTTGTGAATGAAGCTGACATCACGAAAGAAGGGTGTCCCATGGCACAACCTAAATTCACTAAACGTCCTTCAGCCAAAACGATAATGTCCTTACCGTCAACATTATACATATCAACTTGTGGTTTGATTTGCTCTTTTGTTGAACCATAAGTTCCATTCAACCAAGCCATATCAATTTCATTATCAAAGTGACCGATATTACAAACGATTGCCTTATCTTTCATTGCTCTGAAGTGACGCTCACGAATGATTTTCAAGTTACCAGTTGCTGTTACAAAGATATTAGCACGTAAAGCCGCTTGATCCATCGTAACAACTTCGTAACCGTCCATTGCCGCTTGTAATGCACAAATTGGATCAATTTCTGTTACTAAAACTCTACAACCAGCACCTTTTAATGATTCAGCCGAACCTTTACCCACGTCACCATAACCTGCCACAACGGCAACTTTACCAGCTAACATAATATCGGTAGCACGACGGATTGAATCCACTAATGATTCTTTACAACCGTATTTATTATCAAACTTAGACTTTGTTACAGAGTCATTCACGTTGATGGCAGGAAGGTATAAAGTTCCGTTTTTCAAACGCTCATACAAACGGTGAACACCAGTTGTAGTCTCTTCTGAAAGTCCTCTAATGCCTGCAATTAATTCTGGATATTCGTCAAAAACCATGTTTGTCAAATCACCACCATCATCAAGAATCATGTTCAATTGCTGACGCTCTTCTCCGAAAAACAAAGTTTGCTCAATACACCAGTTGAATTCTTCTTCGTTCATGCCTTTCCAAGCATATACAGGAACACCAGCAGCAGCAATTGCAGCGGCAGCATGATCTTGTGTAGAGAAAATGTTACATGAAGACCAAGTTACATCCGCACCCAAAGCGGTCAATGTTTCGATTAATACGGCAGTTTGGATGGTCATGTGAAGACATCCTGCAATTCTCGCTCCTTTCAAAGGTTGAGCCTCACCGAATTCAGCACGAAGAGCCATCAAACCTGGCATTTCAGCTTCTGCTAAACGAATTTCCTTACGACCCCACTCCGCAAGAGCGATGTCTTTTACTTTATACGGAACGTACTGTTGTGTTTGAGTTGACATTTTTTATTAGTTTTTGAGTGAAACACTCGAATCATTTTCTTAGAATAATACAAAATTAATACCTTTATCTTTAATTATTAAAATGGTAGGTTAAATAATTTCACTTTTACCACTAAATTCAATAAAATTGGTTGTTTTATCTAAAAAATTAATTATTATAGATATTTTATCCGTAAATTATTAAGTTTTAAGATTATTGGAAAATATAAAAGGGTTTGATAATGTGTATCAAACCCTTAGTATCTACAAGAATATTTACATTCATCCTTTTTACATCCTCTTCACCAATAATATAACGACGAGCTAATCCCATATCTTCACTGTTGATAAGCTCAACATCGGCATATACTAATCCCATTTTCTTTTTGTTTTATTTCCCTAAATTTAGTGGAAAAAATTACAATAAAAAAGGGAGTCAGTTTTAAAACCAACTCCCTTAATTTTGAGATATTCAACAATCTATTTCACCTCAAACCCACCTTCCCCAATCTTAAAACCTTCTGCATAAAGCTCAACTTTATATTTACCCTCACGATATTCTGTACCTCCACGATTATAAACCATCTCCACGTATAGATTTTCGTTGTCGTAATTCACTTCTCCACGAGTTGTGTAAGCTAATTCTTGTCCATTGTAAGTAAAATTTCCAGAACCTGTGGCAGAATCAAAAATTGTTGAACCATCTGGACCAAGAACTCTAATGAAAACGGTTTTGCGTTCGTGTTCAGTTAATTCATTTTTTGCCAATTGGAATATAACCTTAATTTTGGCTAATTTCCTTGCACGATAACGTTTTTCTTCTGATTCTTTGCCTCTTTCGTTTATCCCGATGACCTTCACATATTCAGTACGAAGGGCAGCGGCTTTGGTTACTTTTTCAGCTAATACTTTGTTTTTAGCGGCAACTTCTTCATTTTGAGCTTTCGCTTCTTCTACGCTTTTTGATAAACCTTGTGTCTGCCCTTTCAAATCAGTGTTTTCAGATGAAAGATTTTGATTTTGCGAAGCTAAGGCAGTATTTTCTTCACGAAGTTTTACTAATTCTTCTTCTTTTGATGCTAATATTGATTCGTAATTTTTAATTTTACCTTCATATTTTGCCCGAATATTTGAAGCCTCGGCAATACTTTTACCATTATTCTTTGTCAGTTCAATTTTATCTTGCTCTAATTCAGTTTTTGCTTTTTGTAATTCAGTAACATCACCCCCAAGTTTTTGAACTTCAGCGATTTGCGAGTCCAATTCTCGTGATATGGAATCTAACTTAGTACGAGTATTTGCCAATTCCATCACCTTAGTACTAATAACTTCCTGTTGATTAGTAACGGTTTCTTTCGACTGAAAAAGCATATAGCCCAAACCGAGAGCCAGAAGGGTCATAACGGCAAGACCAGCTTTTAGGGCATTATTACTGCCCGTTTTTTGTGGTTGATTTTGATTTGAATAATTATCCATGATTTCTTAAAAAGGGTTGGTAAGATTAAATTTATACTAACAATTAGTTTGATTTTTGGCTTTGATAATCTCCAAAAGTAATAAATGAAAAAGACTATTTGAGTTTTCTATAAGTAAGTAATTTAATAAATTAGTAAGCGGTCGTTTTTTTGATGTCCGATGTTTGTATTTGGATGTTCGGATTTGGAAACGAACATCGAATTACCAATATCTAACATCGAACTACAAAAACGGTAAAACACTTTCCAAGCCCATTCCTCTTGATCCTTTCACGAGAAAGTGGGTATTTGTTTGTGGATAATCTTGCAGCCAAGTATGTAAGCCGAACTTATCTGGAAAGTATAATGCTTTCATCATCGGAAGGTGTTTCAACGCATTTTCCATGAGAGAGCCTACTAAAAGAATGTAATCAAAATTGCATTCTGCCAATAATTTTCCAATTGCTTCATGTTCTTCGATGGCATCTTCTCCTAACTCGAACATATCCCCTAAAATCACCATTTTCTTAGTTGCTTTCAAGTCATTGAAGTAAGAAATAGCGGCTGACATCGAAGAAGGATTTGCGTTATAGGCATCCATTAGCACATTATTTGTCCCTTTTTCAATGAATTGAGAACGATTATTATTGGGTTCGTAATCGGCGGCTGCCTGACAAGCTGCTTTTGTATCCACGCCAAAATATTGTCCAATTCTGACGGCTGCTGCAATATTTTCAAAATTGTATATTCCCGTGAGATGAGATTTATAATATCCTCCTTCGGGGTCAGTGAAAATTACAAAAGGACTGTCTTCCAACAGGGTAATTACTGTTTGAAAACGTCGGTTTGTATCTGTGGTGTAAGTAATAATTTCGTTAAAACCATGTCTTTCCATAGCCATTTCGTGAGTAGGAGAGGAGGCAACATTTACAAAAATTGTTTGATTATTTTCAGCCAACCAGTCAAATAATTCACCTTTGCCTTTTCTTACACCTTCCAATCCCCCAAAACCTTCTAAATGAGCTTTCCCAATATTAGTAATAAAACCATGGGTTGGTTCGCATATCTCAACCAATTCCTTAATATCGCCCTGTTTATTAGCTCCCATTTCGATGATTGCGACTTGAATGGAATCATCAATTGCTAAAATCGTTAATGGCACTCCTATATGATTATTTAGATTTCCGATGGTAGCGTATGTCTTAAATTTTGTAGATAAAACGCTGTTAATCAATTCCTTAGTTGTTGTTTTTCCATTTGAACCAGTAAGAGCAATAAATGGAATATCTAATTGCTGAGCATGGAAGTTTGCTAAATTCTGTAGTGCCGATAATACATCATCTACGAGCAAAATATTTTCGTTAATAACAACCGCTGAATCATCCACAACCGCATATTTTGCTCCTTTTTGAAGAGCCTGTTCAGCAAAGAGATTTGCATCAAAATTTGGACCTTTCAAAGCAAAAAACATGGATTCAGTTGGTATTTTTCTCGTATCAGTCGAAACTCCAGAACATTCTCTGTATTTTTGATATAAATCAATAAGCGAAATCATAGTTTTTTTCGTTATGTTTTTAATTTATTGCGAAATTAATCTA
>JAYVIV010000028.1:0-11697 GCA_043769985.1 Arcicella sp. | reverse complement strand
ATTAATGGCTTACAAATGAGCAAAGAATTGCGTCAGGAAGGAATCACTACACCCATTTTGATGCTAACGGCTTTGGGTAGTATCGAAGAAAAATTGATGGGTTTTGATGCAGGGGCGGATGACTATTTAGTGAAACCATTCGATTTTTTGGAGCTTTTGGCTCGTATAAAAGTATTGGCAAAACGAAGTACACAAATGCCCTTGCCAGTTTCAGGTAATACCTTGAATTATAGTGATTTAGAGATGAATCTTGATGCTCATTCTGTGACCAGAGGAGGCGATAAAATTGATTTGACCGCCCGTGAATTTGCCTTATTAGAATATCTTTTACGCAATCACGGAAAGGTAATTTCAAAGGCTGACATTGCTCAAAAAGTGTGGGATAGTCGCTTTGATATGGGAACAAATGTCATTGAGGTTTTTATGACGATGTTACGGAAAAAAGTAGATAAAAATTATGACACAAAACTCATTCACACGCAATATGGCGTTGGGTATGTATTGAAAGTAGAGGAATAATATGCAAATCAGAGCCAGACTTACCCTTCAATTTACTCTCTTAGTTTCGGTGATTGTGTTGGCAATCTTCGTGGTGATTTATTGGCTTCGGAATAATTATATTGAAGACGAATTTTATAAAAGGCTTACACAAAAAGCATCAACTACGGCTGAGCTATTAGTCACAGTTAAGGAAGTGAATGCCAAGCTGTTAAAGAAAATACAGAAAACAAATAATGATGTTTTATACCGTGAAAGCCTCACGATTTATGATTATAATTATGACAAAAATAAAGATATAGGTGTATATGCGAGCAATGATACCAGCGGTTTCAAAACAACTGTTGATATGCTTAATCAGGTAAGAAAACAGCGTTTTGTTAAATTCAAACAAGGCGATTTTAAGATAGTTGGAATGTTATATATCGACCGTTTCAAGAGAGTTGTAACTGTTGCGGGTGCTGTTGATAAAGCGGGTCAAAAAGATCTTGAAAACCTTAAAAATATTATGATTTCTTTATTTTTAGCAATGTTAGTTTTGGTTACTTTGATGGGAAGATATTTTGCTGCAAGAGCCTTAGCACCCATTTCGGAAGTCATACAGCAAGTACAATCCATTTACCCGCAAAATGTCAATAAACGACTTACTATTCAAAATCCCAAAGATGAAATTGGGCAACTTACGGCTACTTTTAATGAACTTTTAGAAAGAATTTCGGAAGTTTTTAGGTTACAAAACCTCTTCGTCTCCAATGTTTCACACGAGATGAAAAACCCGCTTATGAAAATCGGTTCACAGATTGACGTTTCTCTGCTCAAAGGACGAACCACTGAAGAGTATCTTGCAACATTACAGTCGGTTAGGCAAGATATTCGGGAAATGGGACAGCTTTCAAACACCCTTCTGGAACTTGCAAAAGTGAGTGATTTGAACCACAAATTGATGTACGATGAAGTTCGTTTAGACGAAACAATTTGGGAAGCAGGCGACCTTCTATTACAAGCCGAACAAAGTTATCAAGTGCAAGTAGATTTTGCCGATGAGTTAGAGGAAGATACGCAATTAGTAGTGAAAGGAAATGCCCAATTATTGAAAACTGCCTTTGTGAATTTGATGGAGAATGGATGTAAATTTTCAGAAAATCATTCTGTAAAAGTAAGTTTGCATTTTGAAAAAGACCATCTTGAAGTGCAATTTACCAATAGCGGCGTAATGGAAAAACCTGAAATGGATTTAATTTTTGAGCCTTTCTACAGAAGTCAAAATACAGCAAGCATCAAAGGATATGGCGTGGGCTTATCGTTGGTAAATAGAATTGTGAAACTTCATGGAGGCAATATAAAAGTGCAATCGGTTGATAATCAGACAGTTTTTGTGTTATGGTTGCCCTATTCAGTGGGTGCGATTTGAGTATGATTGTTGGAACGCAGATGACGCAGAGGCCTTTGGTAACGAAAATTTAAGAGGATTTTTTTCGTAAGAATTGAGCAAATGTGAATGTTCCTGTACTAATAAATAGGCAAAATAATTTTTAAAATCTGCGAAAATCTGCGTTGCGAAGCATCTCAATTCCATTGTGGGCTCATCTGCGTGCCAACATCAATTCCGAAATTGTTTTCCCCAATACAGGATGCACAAAATCAGGAGCAATTTCTGCCAATGGAATCAACGCAAAATCACGCTCTTGCATGAGTGGATGAGGGATTTTTAGGTTGGGTTCGTCAATAATTTCATTTCCGTAAAACATAATATCAACATCAATTAATCTGGCCCCCCATTTTTCTTTTCTTACTCTACCTAACTGATTTTCAATACTTTGGGTTTGATCTAAAATCTCTAATGGCTTCAAGTGCGTATGTATGGAAACGGCTAAATTCAAAAAATCTGGCTGGTCTGTTACGCCCCAAGGTTTTGTTTCATAATCTTTTGATTGCGAGACAATTGTGCCTACTTTTTCGACAAGTAATTCAATAGCTTTATCCAAAATTTCTTTTTTATTTCCTAAATTTGATCCTAAAAGTAGATAGACAATTTGGAGATTTGAAGTTTGCATAGTATTTTTAAACTGTTAGTTAATGTTGTACGTTATCTGATTGCAAATATCAATTAAAATTCAATGGAAAGAAATATAAACACGGATAACATCTAAAACAAACACCTCATCAATCATGCGAAACGTAAAACAAGGCTCCGTTTTAATCTCAGAACCGTTCTTGGGAGATCCCAATTTCGAAAGAAGCGTTGTGTTAATTTGTGAACACGAAACAACGCAAGGTACATTTGGTTTGGTTCTGAATCAAACTTCTAATTTATTGCTTGCTGATGTTCTGGAAGAGAATATTTACCCCGATGTTCCGCTTCAAGTGGGCGGACCCGTCCAACATAACACGCTTCATTATCTCCACCGTCGTCCCGATTTAATTGATGGAGGCGTTGAAATTATGGAAGGCGTAACATGGGGTGGTAATTTTACGCAGGTCAAGGAATTGCTAAATAATGGCGTTTTGTCGCCTAATGATATTCGTTGTTTTATTGGATATTCGGGTTGGGAAATTGACCAGTTGGTTGGTGAACTTAAAAAGGATTCTTGGATAATTTCAAAAACAACTGCCGATGTTATTTTCGATACGCCTCCTAAAAATTTCTGGCGAAGCTTGTTGAAAGATATGGGCGGAGATTTTAAGGTTATGTCCAATTATCCCATCGACCCTCGATTGAATTAACAATTATATCAAGACAATATTAGACCACGACTTTGTTGCTGATATGATATATTTACACTGGGACGCATATTCGGATTAAATAGTGAAAAAATCTGTGTAAATATGCCTGATGCATTGGAATTAAATAACTTATCCATCTCTACTCATCCTTTTTGAATGATTCTTTGTTACTAAAATCCTCAAATAGCGATGCTAAATTGCGGTTTTAGACCTCAAATCGTTCAAAATTATTTCGTGTAGATTTGGATAGCTTATTTAATTCCCGTTCCTAATCCAAATCCTCCCGAAGTTTCTGCGACTGATTTAACATCAAATAATTAATTTTGAACATCAGTCAATCTTGCGTATTTTTACGATATACTCAAAAAGTAGGCAGTAAACAGTAGTCAGTAAAATTCATTCTCGTTTTTTACTGTCTGTCTTCAAACTGCCTACTTATTTCACATTAACCCAAACACATTCTTTCTTTGGGCAAGAAAGAAATTTCAAATATGAAAATCTTAAGGATATTACTCGTTGTTTTAGCAGTTTTAGCTTCTGTCTTTGTTTTTATTAGATTCTATTACACAAAACCTTTTAGTCCATCAACTTCCGAAAAATTTGAGAAAAACGGTTTGGTTGTAACCGTAGATTATTGTCAGCCTTCAAAAAAAGATCGTTTAATCTTTGGCGAAGAAAAAGATAAAGCACTTGTACCCTACGGAAAATGGTGGCGAACTGGGGCAAATGAAGCAACGGTTATTAAATTTTCAAAAGATGTTACGATTGCTGGTAAACCCTTAAAATCAGGAACTTACACACTTTTTACGATTCCAGAAAAAGATAATTGGACAATCATTTTCAATCAAGAAGTTGGGCAATGGGGGCTTTCGTATGATGAGAAAAAGAATGTTATGACCGTTCCTGTACCATCCATGCAAGCCGACAGTTCAGTAGAACAATTTAATATTAGTTTTAACGAAAAATCTGATGGTGGAGATATGATTTTGCATTGGGATACTACGCAGGTGGTTGTGCCAATTAAAGCTCAATAACTTCAGAAAAAGAATTTGTTCAAAGTAAATTGATTTGTTTTTTGAAAATAATCTACGAGTTTTCATGAATAGAAATAATTTTAAAAATAGATTAATTCATCCAATAAACTTGTTTTGAATATATTTTAGATATTCTAACTTGTAAATTAAGTAGTCACACCAAATTAAACAACGTTTTTATTTGGTGTAAATATTTGGAAATGAGTTAGTTGGTTTCCGAAATTCGAACATCGAAATTCGAACAACTACTTAGGCAGTTATAAAAAAACCTCTCTCTGCATTTAACAGAAAGAGGTTTTTCTATGAATTAGTTATCCAAAATGCTATTTCAGAGGGATAATCAATTTTTCACCTCGTTCAGACAAATCCTTTGTCTTTTTATTGGCATCCATCAAAGCCTGTTTGCTGATACCATATTTCTGAGCAACAACTCGCAGAACATCGCCTGGGCCAACCGTATGAATTGTCTGAACCTTAACGTTTAATTTAGTTACTCCAACTTTAATTCCATCCTGTGAAACACCAGGATTAAGTGCTTGCAATGTTGCCTTACTAATATGATAACGATTAGCAATCCCATAAAATGTCTCACCCGATTGAACGGTATGAGAGATAGTTTCTCCCTTTGGAATTTCCGCTTTTTTAGGCTCTTCCTTAACTTTTCCTTCTTTTTTATCCTCTTCCTCTTTCTTCGCTTCTATCTTTTTTGATTCCTTTTTCTTATCGTCTTTTGCCACATTATCCTCACCAGTTTCTTCCAAAGCCTGTGGAATTATTACTGGTTCTGTACCATTTTGCCCAGATATTGCCACAGAATTTGGACGTTTACTAACTAACTCATCTTCCTTAATTCCATCGTCTTTCATGGATTGCCAACCCACAAAAAGTAGAGCAATTACCATGGCAATAAGCACAAATAAAGTGATAGTGGGAAGTTTTGAAGTTTCTTCAACGGGGCGAGGATTACGGTTTTCTTCCATGATTTTGTAAGGATGTTTAAGGGATTAGTTATTGGGGATTAGTTATTAGTTATTGGGGATTAGCTATAAGAAGATTATTATTGATAATTAAGAAAATTCAAATATTCTCCTTGAAATTTCTAATTATCAAACACTAATCCCTAATAACCAATAACTAATTCCTAAATTTTAATTCCGTAACCATTTCGGCTACTTTGTTACTTAGTTCAGTTTTATATGATTGCAATTTAATAGCAATTTCCTGATTTTCAATGCCTAACATCTGAATTGCGAGAATTCCAGCGTTTTTTGCTCCATTCAATGCAACAGTAGCCACAGGAACTCCCGAAGGCATTTGCAAAATTGATAACACAGAATCCCATCCATCAATGGAGTTTGAGGACTTCACGGGTACACCAATAACAGGTAATGTCGTCACGGATGCCACCATACCAGGCAAATGTGCTGCACCGCCCGCACCCGCAATAATGACCTTCACGCCACGCTCACGAGCCGTTTGGGCATATTCGACCATCTTTAAAGGTGTTCTATGTGCCGACACAATGTCAATTTCATAAGCAACACCAAAATATTTGCAAATTTCTACGGCTTCTTCCATAACTTTCAAGTCTGAAATACTGCCCATGATGATTCCTATCATTTTTAATTATTGGTTTTGTGAAATTTATCCAAAAAGGGTCAATTCCCCTTTTTTTACTTTGGGTTTAATATAATTTTCCGTTGAAGTTAGTCCTAATCGGTCATTACCAATTTGAGTATAAGTTGCATCAATTTCAAAACCAATAAATTGTCTGCCCAATTTTTTTGCGGCAACTGCCGTTGTTCCACTTCCCATAAAAGGGTCAAGAACAATTGGTTCAGTGTCTTTTGTGGTTAATTTTATTAAGAACTCAATTAATTCCAAAGGTTTTTGGGCTTCGTGGTGTTTTGATTCACCAGTTCCAAATCCAAATTCTAATAAATTGGTTGGTGATGTTCCATTAATTTTACAATCTTCAATATTGATTGCTCCGACTCCATTTTTAAGAATATTATCAGTAATTGTAACTTTATAGGGCTTAAAAAACCAAGCAATTGGCTCATAAATGGGTGCAAGATTTCCTAAACGCCAACCTTCCCAATCTAAGGCTTCTTGTTCTAAGCCCCTTTTTTCTAATACTCCCGATATTCTTTGAGCTCGATGATGAGCCGAAGGTTTTTTCCAAGCCAAAACATCTTTTAACAAAAAACCGCTATCCTCCAAGGCATTAATGGCTCTGTGCAAAGTTCTTCTTGCTCCAAAAACGAAAACCGAAGCCCCTTCTTTCATAATAGGGAAAGTTAGTTTCGCCCAACTCTCGCACCATTCTTGATATTCTTTACCACTATTTCTATCGGCAGAACTCCAACCATTGATTGGTTTTCCTCTACGTTTAAAGCCTGTTTTGCCAAATTGAGCGGGAGACTGACCAAGCAAAGCCGAGTTTGTATTATTGTGTAATACGTCCCATTCGTCCAAATTGATACCGTAAGGAATATCTGAAAGAAATAAATCAATACTTTCTTTCTCTAAAAATGCCAAGTGTTCTAAACAATCAGCATTTGTAATTTTATTTAAATACTGAGAATTCATAATGGAATTTTTATATTTATTGCTTTTTCGATGGTCTTAATTTTGGCTTCAATTTTCTCGGATTTAATAAGTAGCCTTATTGCTTCTTCTTTTGAAAAGAATTAACTCCCCATTAATTACTTGCGACATAAAATTATCGTTATGGATATCCACATTAAATAAGCCTCCTATAAAATTTACATTTTCAAATTTCCTATTCCAAACAAGAATTGCTTTCCCTTTTAAAATCATTACAAAAAAATCTCCATCATCAAAAAAGTGAATACTTTGTACTCGATTTTTCCAAAAATCATTTTCTAAAATCTTTTGCCCTCCAACTTCAATGATTTTACCTCCCATTCTTTTAAGATATTCCTCTAATGGAAATAACTCCGTTCGCTTGCATTGTGGCAACTCCCAGACAATGTATTTTCCAAATGTTGCTCCTGCCACTAAATATGTTTCATCAGGAGAAAATGCAGCTCTATCAAAACCATATTCATCGCTTGCACCAATATGCAAATCTTTATACGCTTTCCATTTTAAAGGATGTATTTCTAACGTTGTGCATTTATTCTTATTCTTCAAATCAAAAATATATGCTTTCTCTCTTTTCCCAAAGTTGAGTAAAAAGCTATTTTTTTTTGACAATGAACCATACTCATAACCCTTGGCTTCTATTTCAAATACTATTCTTACGTCATAATTTATAAGACATTCGTACACTACGTTATCATCATATCTATCAATAAAAAGCCCTTTCCCATTAATCAAAAACCTAAATCTTGTACGGTTATTTTGATTTTTGAATGTAATAGATTGTTTAGTTGTTGATTCAAATTTTCCTTTTGAGTTGTACTTCCAAATATCTTCGTCATTAACAACAATATATTTTTGAGTTAATGAATCATAGTCAGTATAATAATAGGCATTTAGGTGTTGAGAGCCTCTGTTCTTGATTAGTTCAGTATCACCCGTAAGTTGTATAATCTGATTATCTGGTTTAAAAATATAATTGTTTACAAGAAAATCTGTACCGTTTAAAACCTTTAAAGGATTCACTCCCAATTTTTTTTCTTCTGGAATAAATGGAAGTATGAATTCATTTGACAGTTCTCCATCTCTGTTGATTTGAAGTATCTTGTCTTCATTGTAACAAAGCAATAAGTCTCCTTCGTTATTGACTAAATATTCTTTAATTTTGATTTCACTAATATCAAATCTGTGTAATTCTTCAAATATTATATTATCTGTAATTCGTATTTCTTGATTTTTTGAATTTAAGCGTTTAATTGTTCCATAGTCTTCAAAAGGATTTTCAAATTTTATACCTGCAAGTTTTTCAACTGTTAAAATAAACTCCTTAAACCAATCAAGATTTTCTTTCAAATACTGAGACTTAGTTTTTAATAGTTCCTTTATATTGGGGAGACTCTTATCATAGCATTTTTGGTAATAGGGTTTGACAATTTCGATATTCCCAAGATATGCCTGAATATGTAAAAAATCAAGCCATAATTCGTGGGCATTTTGTTCAAAAATAAATTGAAGATTTGAACTATGATTAAAAGAATTAAGAGCAACCTGAGCAATTATAGTATTAAATTCTTCAACAGAAATAATAGATTCTTTTTCTGGATATTTTAGACCAGTTAGGCTCAAAGCTATAAATCGTTTAAACCTTTGTGATGGTGATGTCAATCCATAAACATTTACGTCCTCTACTGGAATTTCCATGAGGTCTAATGTAAGGTAGCACTGAATCTTTTTAATAGGAATGGTCTTAACTCTATGTTTTAAAAATTCCTCGCCCGTTTGTTCCAAATGCCATTTTGAATACTGAGGAGTTTCTAAACCATATTTAAGTTCAAAAAAAAGATAATGATTATTTGTATCATCATCGAAACCCCATTCGATATTACTTATTTCAACTATTTGAGTAATTTCTTCATCAAATACCTTAATAAATGAATGTTTACCTTTAACGAACTTGAATGAGTGTGATTCAAAAAATGGAGCTAAGGCGTTAGCAATATTATTGTTTGTTAGCCTTTTGATAGCTGAGGCTTTAAGCATAGTTTAATTGTTTTTATGGTTTTTCTTTACGCCACCACTTTCAAAGTCTCCTTCACCAACTTCACCTTCATTTTCAAACTCTCCAAATCCTCATCAACCACCGTAATATGCCCCATTTTACGGAAAGGTTTCGTGATTTTCTTTCCGTATAAAAATGGATAAACGCCTGATATTGAGAGACTTTCATTCATGCCTACGTATTTGGCTTCACCCTTATAGCCATCCTCACCCAAGAGATTAACCATTGCTGCTTTTGAATGTGCCGAAGTATCGCCCAAAGGCAAACCCAATACCGCCCGAAGGTGTTGTTCAAACTGTGAAGTATGATTGGCTCTGATGGTATGATGTCCACTATTATGGGTTCTGGGGGCTACTTCATTTATCAAAATTTTACCGTCTTTTGTTAAGAATAATTCTACTGCCAATAAGCCAACAATTCCCAATTTTTCAGCCGTTTCAATGGCTATTGCTTTGGCTTTTTCGTGGATAGATTCCGACACATCAGCAGGGGCAAAAAGATATTCTACCAAATTATGAACAGAATGAAAAACGCATTCAACCGTTGGGAAAGTTTTTATTTCTCCTTGCTCATTACGGGCTACGATTACCGCAATTTCCTTATCAAAATCAATAGCTTTTTCCAATAAACTTGGCTCAGTAAATGCTAAGGATAAATCAGCCTCCGAACTCAATTTTTGTACCCCACGACCGTCATAACCGCCTTTTCCGATTTTATTGAAAGCTGGGAGGAAGTCAATATTTGCTTGAATATCAGCTATATTATCAGTCAAAATAAAATCAGAAGTTGGCAAATTACTATCTTTATAAAATTGCTTCTGAATACGTTTATCCTGAATAATTTCTAAAACTTCGGGTTGAGGAAATACTTTTTTTCCTTCCGATTGCAGTTTTTTGAGTGCCTCGAGATTCACATTTTCAATCTCAATCGTAATCACCTCGCAATCTTGTCCGAATTGATAAACTGTCTCAAAATCTTGGAACGAACCTACCACAAACTCAGGGGCAATTTTCGCACAAGGAGCATCCGCATCGGGGTCAAGAATTTTGACGTGAATATCTAAATCTATGGCAGCTTGAAGCAACATTTTGCCCAACTGTCCACCACCTAATAAGCCTAATTTTTGCATTTTTATAGCTATAGGCTACAAGCAATAAGCTTTAGGCAATTGGCTAAGAGAAGCCTATTGCTTAAAGCCTATTGCTTACAGCAAACATTTATTTCCCCAAAATTACTCTCTTTTCTCTAAACCTTCTTAAATTTGCAAGATAGAATTAATCAGCGAAATGTTTTTCGCTTTACAAATAAGATGAAAAAAGTATTTGATGCACGGTTTTTGATAATTTCAGGAATGATTTTGTTAGCGGCAATTAGTCGTTTTTTACCAATTGCAGTTCCTTCAATGGCAAATTTTTCGCCCGTGGGAACGATGGCATTATTTGGAGGAGCTTATTTTGCGAAAAAGCAATGGGCGTATATCGTTCCAATGATGGCTCTTTGGTTATCGAATTTAGTGTTGAATAATGTTTTCTACACAAAATATTATCCAACTTTCTCATTCGGATTCGAGTGGGCTGTTTTCGTAAGTTTTGCTTTGGTAGTGGCAATCGGAATTGTCTTTTTGAAGAAAGTAAATATTGTTAATTTATTGACAGCTAATGTATTAGGAACAATCGGATTCTTTTTAATCTCTAACTTTTTCGTATGGGCAGGAGGGAAGATGTACCCACAAACCATGGAAGGTTTGGGAATGTGTTTCACGATGGGACTTCCATTTTTGAAAAATACTTTATTGAGTAATCTTTTGTTTTCAGCCGTGATGTTTGGAACTTTTGAATATTTCAAAACTCAGGTTAAGGAATTGGCGGTTGTACGTGCTTAACAAAAATATAGATTAATTAAGAAGCCTGTAAATTTTGAAATTTACAGGCTTCTTTGTTTTCTCTATTTGGAACAACAAAACAACAAAACAAGTTAAGACGATATACAAACTTAAACCTACGAAAATTATGCTCCTCCAATCAAAAGTCCTTTGGTGGTTATTTAACCTAAAAGCCGCTTCCACAAATTGCACTTCCGAAGCCAAAATAGAAGGTTTCAAGAATAGAGGACACTTTTTTGCGGTTTCTCAATCCGTCAAAATTTCTTCCAAAGTAACAGAATGTTCAGGTATGGTGGCAACGGCAAAAGACTCAACCTTTTGGGTACATAACGATGGAGGAAACAAAGCGGAGTTATTTGAAATTGATAAAAAGGGAAAACTACTAACAACTTTACCTCTCCCAAAAGCAAAAAACGTAGATTGGGAAGAAATCACACGGGATGAAAAGGGGAATATTTACGTTGGAGATTTTGGGAATAATACAAACGACCGAAAAGACTTAACCATTTATAAATTTCCAGAAAATCAACCCGATAAAATGGAAAAAATTAATTTCAATTATGCTTATCAAAAGCAATTTCCACCCACAAAAAGCGAACTAAATTATGATTGCGAAGCCTTTTTTGCGTTGGGCGATAGTCTGTATTTATTTACAAAAAATAGAGGAAACAAAGCGGTAAGAATGTACGCTTTATCCACCCAAGCGGGCAATTACTCAATCACGCACAAAGACGATGTTTTCATTAAAACGATGGTAACGGGTGCGGCAATTAGTCCCAATAAAAAGACATTTGCTTTGCTTACTTACGGGAAAGTATTTCTATTTGGCATTGAAAATCAGCAAGTTAACTTTAAAAATCCGATAGATTGTTTCAAATTCGCTCACAAACAAG
>JAYVIV010000027.1:0-7086 GCA_043769985.1 Arcicella sp. | reverse complement strand
TGATACGGATAGGTTGTAATATTCTAATGTTGCGTGACTTTATAAACTTCACACCGAGCGACTCAATTATCTTATTATAATCTTCCATCTTTGCGGCTTTTTTTAATTATTTTCAGTTGTACCATGATAAATTTAGGACAAAACTAATAAATCTATGTAAAATTCCAAAATATAATTAAAAAAAGAATTAAATACTTATTCAACGGATAGGCTTATTTTAGGAGATTATTTATTGTAATATCCTAAGAATATAGTTTTGTAAACTGCACTTTTTTAAAAATTTTTTTTTGTAGTTTTAAAAGAATGGCACTTGTTGGGGAGGAAAGAAATAAGGAGAAAGGGAGGAAGTAAAATAAACAAACTTTAAAAATCTTAAATGAATATATCTGTAATTCAACAAAAAAGCGGTTCAAGGTATGAACTTGAACCGCTTTTTTGTCTGGGCGACCCCGTCTATGCGACTCAGTCTGAATTTGGATTCGTGGGATTAAAGGATTTTTCGGATTTTCGTCAAATTCTAATCCAAAAAATCCATAAATCCAATGAATCCAAATTTAGACTGAGTCGCATAGACAAAATCGCTCAGACATTTACCTCAAAATTTCCCTCGCAATCACCATTTTCTGAATTTCAGAAGTGCCTTCATAAATTTGGGTAATTTTTGCATCACGCATTAATCTTTCTACGTGAAATTCCTTCACGAAACCATATCCACCGTGAACTTGCACCGCTTCGATGGTTGTATCCATTGCCACTTGTGAACAAAATAATTTCGCCATTGCCGCAGATTTTACATAATCACGGTGGTTATCCTTATCCAAAGCCGCCTTAAAACACAATAGACGAGCCGCTTCAATTGACGTTGCCATGTCCGAAAGTTTAAACTGAATGGCTTGATGTTCACAAATTGGCTTGCCAAAAGATTTTCTCTCCTTTGAATATTTGACCGCCAATTCATACGCTCCCGAGGCAATGCCCAATGCCTGAGCCGCAATGCCAATTCGTCCGCCATTGAGGGTGGACATGGCAAATTTAAACCCAAAACCATCGGCTCCGATTCTATTTTCTTTCGGCACTTTAACGTCCGTAAACATCAAAGAATGGGTATCTGAACCACGTATGCCCAATTTATGCTCTTTTTTACCAATCTGAAAACCTGGCATTCCTTTCTCCACAATAAGGCAATTAATTCCTTTATGTCCCAATGCTGGATGCGTTTGAGCCATCACTAAATATACGCCTGCCCGTCCGCCGTTGGTAATCCAATTTTTTGTTCCATTCAGTAAGTAATAATCACCCATATCCTCGGCGGTAGTCTGTTGAGAAGTTGCATCAGAGCCAGCTTCAGGTTCTGATAAAGCAAAAGCTCCGACCATTTCACCCGTTGCCAAAGGCATTAGGTATTTTTGTTTTTGCTCTTCGTTTCCATAATGTTCCAAACCGTAGCAAACCAACGAATTATTCACCGATACAATCACCGAAGCCGAGGCATCCACTTTGGAAAGTTCCTCCATTGCCAGTACGTATGAGACAGTATCCATCCCTCCGCCTCCGTACTCTGGAGAAACCATCATGCCCATGAAGCCTAAATCACCCATTTTACGGATTAATTCTTCTGGAAAATGTTCATTATCATCTCGTTCAATTACGCCAGGCAACAGTTCTGTATGGGCAAAATCACGAGCAGCCTGTTGAACTGCCAAATGTTCTTCGGTTAAATCAAGGTTCAAACCTTCTAATGTCATGGTACTCATATTTCTTTTAAGGTTTTAGGTTTGGGGTTGAGTTTTAGAGGGTAAATGACTAACCCCTGAAACCCAACCATAGCACCTATTAAAAATGTTTTCAAATATACAAAAATAGTATGCTTGCATAACAATTTTGCATAATCTTTTTAGTTTATTGTTATCTTGCGGGTATGTAGTCATATAGAAAATAGCAAATCCCTATAGTTTTAAAACTTATAGACTTGTGACTATAATATTTCTAATCAAAATCATAACATGAAAATACAATTTCACGGGGCGGCTCAACAAGTTACTGGCTCCAAGCATTTGATAATCACTGAAAAAGGCACAAAAATCTTGTTGGATTGTGGTTTGTTTCAAGGAATAAATACCCAAGACCTCAACCAAAATTTTGCGTTTAATCCTGCGGAGATTGATTACATTGTACTTTCACACGCTCATATTGACCACACAGGACTACTCCCACGATTGGTTGGAAAAGGATATAATGGTAAAATTTATTGCACTTCTGCCACCAAAGATTTGTGTTCTATTCTATTAGGAGATTCTGCCCGTATTCAAGAAAGTGATTTGGAAAGAATCAATAAAAGAAGAGCAAAACGGGGTGAGATAATCTTAGAAAATTTATATTCACAAGCTGATGTTGAACAAACGCTTAGTCAGATGGAAGCCGTTAATTTCAGAGAAATATTTTGGTTAAATGATGAAGTAAGTATTTATTTTACTGACACTGGGCATATCTTGGGTTCTGCTGCAATTTCGCTTACCATTAAAGAGAATAATGGGGAAATAAAACTATTTTTCTCGGGAGATATTGGTCGTCCGAATGATAAAATTTTGAAATCTCCCGAAGCCTTTCCACAAGCTGATTACATCATTTGTGAATCAACTTATGGAGCGAAATTACACGAAACAGAACTTGATGTGAAGGCTCATTTATTGGCAATTGTTCAAGAAATTTGCGTTGAAAAGAAGGGCAAATTATTAATCCCAGCCTTTTCAATTGATCGCACGCAGGAATTAGTTTATGCCCTCGACCAATTACAAAATGAAGGACAATTGCCTGTAATCAAAGTTTTTGTGGATTCTCCTTTATCGGTAAATGCTACACAAATCATGAAAAATCATCCCGAATGTTTTAATCCAGAAGTATTGGCTTATCTAAAAAAGGGAGATGGTGATGCCTTTGGTTTTCCAAATTTGCATTATATTTCAGCAACCGAGGATTCTAAGAAATTGAATGAGTTGAAAGAACCTTGCATTATTATTTCTTCATCGGGAATGGCAGAAGCAGGGCGAATAAAACATCACATCGCCAATCACGTTGAAGACCCAAACTGTGCGGTACTTTTGGTAGGTTATACCACGCACGATAGCTTGGGTGGACAACTGAAAGCGGGCAATAAAAAGGTGTTTATTTTTGGCAAGGAATTGAACGTGAATGCCCAAGTATTCGTCATGGATTCATTTTCGGCTCATGGTGATTATCAAGAAATAATACAATTTTTGTCATGTCAAGATAAATCAAAAGTGAAGCAAATATTCTTGGTTCATGGAGATTTGGATGTTCAGATGATATTTAAGGATAAATTATTAAAGGAAGGGTATTTGGATGTGTATATTCCTGAGCATCAGGAGGAAGTTACTGTTAATTAATGTTTGTATGGGAAGCGGTTTGTGTTTTTACAAACCGCCACATTGAGCGAGAATAAGTTATAATTACTAAATTAATTATTGGTGAGTTTATACTTCAATAACTCTGGAATATTGAGAAACAATTCTATTAGTTTCTACCAAGTTTTGTACTAATGTAAATTAACAAAAACTGACGAAAAGGATAGCTATTATTTTTATAAATCCTATCAAATTGAACTTCCCAATAATTATATTTTTGATGATTTGTTTTAGGTATAGCATGATATGCATTAATTAATCCATCCAAAACGTCTTTAGTACGTTTTTCCCTCAATTGTTTATGATTTAGGTTTACAATGTCAATAAATGATTCAACTTGTTTTTTTATTTCATCGGATAAATTCTCTTTTGCTCTTATCTGACCATCCGAGCCCGTCCGAAAGAAATGACTATTACTTTTTTCAGTTACATCTGAATTAGAATTAAATATTATTGGACTAATCAATACACTCCCTTTTTGCTTATCACAATGGTATTTTTGAGTTTCTGAATCTTTAGGTGTTGTTTTGCAAACTGCTACCAAATTAAAATAATTTGTAGATAGCTCTTTGTTAAATTCTTTAGGAATAATGTGTTCTATAGAGGAGTTGTCAGAATTTATTTTTTGCTGACAATATGCACAAAGTCCCTTTTGTTCATCAATTAAATATTTTCTTGCCTCTACTATGTCTCTTAATGAACCGTAGTCTTTAGCGTAATCAAAAGACCTTTTATTATTGCCTGTTGTGAACCATTTTTCCCAATCTATTGGTGGTGTATTTTGTTTTTGAATATACTGCATTTACTTAATTATTATTTATTGATTCTTGCCATTCTATCAAAGCTAAGGCTTTATTGATTTCCATGTCCTCTTCACCCAATTGTATTTCAAGTTCTTTTAAAAGAGGATTGTATTGGTCTGAATCATTGTCATCAATAAACTCAAAAAGTCTATCCAGTTTATTCTGCGTAGGTATATGCCTGTCAGAAGCCCCTAATATATTTCTTAAAACACTATTAATTTGCTTACCAAAGAAATCGGATTCATGCCTACAAATTTGATTGTCTTCGATAACATATAACGTACCATTCTGAAAATTAGCAACTACGGTTGGGCTATGAGTAGTAATAAAAAATTGCACTTTAGGAAATAGCGTTTGAATAATATCTATTGCTTTTGCTTGCCATTTTGGATGTAAGTGCAAATCTATCTCGTCAATGGTAACAACCCCGACTACCGAATCTGTAATTTGTTCTAAGGTGAGCCATGGGTTAAGTTGAGATGCTCGCCAAACAATATCAATTATCAAATACAATAAATTTCTAAATCCGTCAGAATAGTAATTTAATGGAAGGTTATGCTCTTCGTCATATTCAACAAAAATTTCATTATTGAAATCTGGATCTTGATAAATCTTAAGTGAAAAATCTTCGGGTAATTCTAAAAACATGATAAGTGTTTTTCGGATAGCCTTTTCTACATTCTCTAAAACCAAATCTATAGTTAAAATTTCCTTTATTTGCATAGTAGCTCTTCTTGTTACGGCATTACCTAACCATTCTTTCAGAACCGATTTTATCGCATTTTCTTTGAGACATTGTAAATACCCATTTCTTCTTCCATTAGCGGCATCATATTTTTGTTTACCTGATTGGTTTGCATCTTTAAATAGCCTTTGTGTAGAATAAAAAGCAACTATTGGTGCTTGAGTTCTATCTTCACTATTTTCAAAAAGTTTAAAATACTTTTCTCCATGATTACTGGCAAACTTAACATCCTTTTTATCATTACTTTTTGTATTCCTATTGATAGTCCGAGTCCATTTGCCGATTCCTTCTGATTTTGCTGAAATCGCTGTCGTTAATTCTCTTTTACCATTCGTAATTTTAATTTCATCAAAACCAATCATTCTTTGCATTTTTTGTTCTTGCGAGGCAAAAAAGCCCCCCAATGCAACATTAATTGCTTCTAACATACTGGTTTTACCACTCCCATTTGAGCCTACGAACAGATTAACTCCTCCATTAAAATTAACTTCAACATTATCAAAATTTTTAAAATTATGGATTTTTATTTGGTCTATTTTCATCTTCTATTCAATTCAATTTGGAAACGGATAAATTAATTATGGTAATTATGATTATACAAATTTTCAAAATGTTTTTTGTTTCTCAAATCTACTTAAAAATATCATTAATCTGCCAAATAATTAAGATAAAACAATCATCAATATATAGTCCAATACTAATTTGAATAACTCAAATAGTATTCCACAAAATAAAACAGCCCCTTCCTCTCCTATTTTTGCGTACCTTTGCCACTAAATTAAGCAATAAAAACAATGACTTTCGAGGATTTTGAACTCAATCGACAACTACTGAATGCCATCGAAGAAGCTGGTTATCAAGCACCTACGCCTATTCAAGAGCAAGCAATTCCGCTGGTGATGAATGGTCATGATGTGTTGGGGATTGCCCAAACGGGAACGGGGAAAACCGCCGCTTACCTCCTTCCAATCTTGATGAAAGTTAAGTACGCACAAGGAACAGATATGCGGGTGCTGATACTTGCCCCCACTCGTGAGTTGGTGATGCAGATTGATAAAGCCGTTACAGATTTAGCCAAATATACCGATATTCGACACGTGGCACTTTACGGTGGTTTAGGTCCAAAAACACAGATTGAAACGCTCCAAAAAGGTATTGATATCATTGTTTCAACGCCTGGGAGATTCATGGATATTTATTTGAAAGGTGAGATTCCAGTGAAAGAATTGAAGACCTTGGTTTTGGATGAAGCTGATAAAATGATGGACATGGGTTTTATGCCCCAAATTCGCAAGATTTTAGAAGTCATACCTTCTAAAAAACGCCAAAATTTATTGTTCTCCGCCACCTTTCCAGAGCGAGTTGAGAAGCTGTCGTATGAGTTCCTTGAATTTCCGCATAAAGTAGAAGTTTCGCCCCAAGCCACCACGGCAAGTATGGTGAAACAAAGCCTGTATTCGGTGCCAAATTTCATGACAAAAATTAATCTTTTGGGTATGCTCATGCGTGACCATGAGCGATTTAATCGAACCATTATTTTTTGTAGAAGTAAGGAATTTGCGGATAATATTTTCAAATATTTAGGACGAAAAGTAGTCGGTGAAAATAAGATTCGGGTAATCCACGCCAACAAGGGGCAGAACACCAGAATCAACTCAATGGAGGATTTTAAGGAAGGTAATATTCAAGTATTGGTAGCAACCGATGTGGCATCCAGAGGTATTGACATTGAGGCAGTTAGTCACGTTATAAACTTTGATGTACCTTTGATTTATGAAGATTACGTGCATAGAATTGGGCGAACTGGGAGAGCTAACCTATCGGGAGAAGCCATCACTTTTATGACTGAGGCGGAGGAATATCACATCGGGAAAATTGAGAAAATTATCAAACAAACCATCCCCCGTGAAGCCTTGCCTGTGGACTTAGAAATCCTGCAAACGCCCTTCGTGGAAAAGCAAATTATGCTACGTGAAATTGATGAGCAACGCAAGCGAGAAGACCCTGATTTTAAGGGTGCTTTTCACGAGAAAAAAGACTTCAAAGTAAAGGCAAAACAGAAGGAAATATCTCAGAAAAAACAGATAATTGCAGGTGGAAAAGAGGCAAGAAAAGG
>JAYVIV010000026.1:0-30399 GCA_043769985.1 Arcicella sp. | reverse complement strand
TTCGGCACGCAAGTACACGACCCCGACACTCGATTATTGAACCGTGACGGCAGTTTTAACGTCAAAAGAAGTGGTGGAACATTTTGGAGTAGGCTCAATATTTTTAATCGTTTGATGGTTTGTTCGTGGGGGCAATTTTTCCTTTTAGTTATTTCTTTTTATCTACTTTTAAACTTCATTTTTGCGGGTATTTATGAAGTCGTAGGCATTGAAAATCTACAAGGTGCCGACCTCACTTCTCCTGAAAGTAGATTCATGGATGCCTTCTTTTTCTCTTCTCAAACACTCACGACCGTTGGATATGGACGCATTGCCCCCATTGGTTTTGGAGCAAGTGCAGTGGCTGCCATTGAGTCATTATTAGGCTTATTAATTTTCGCTTTGGCTACCAGTTTACTCTACGGGCGATTTTCAAGACCAGTTGCTCATATTTTATATTCAGATAAAGCCATCATTGCTCCATATTTAGACGTAACGGCTTTTATGTTTCGAATAGTCAATGAAAGAGCCAATCAATTGATTGATTTGCAGGTGGAAGTGGCAATGTCAATTTTGGAAAAACAACCAAACGGTAAAGATATAAGACGTTATTACGCTTTAAAATTAGAGCGAAATAGAGTGAATTTCTTCCCAACAAACTGGACAATTGTTCATCCTATTACCCAAGAAAGTCCTATGTTTGGAATGAGTAAAGAAGAGTTGTTGAGCCATGATGCCGAATTTTTAATTTTGATAAGAGCAACCGAAGATACTTTCAATCAAACTGTTCATTCACGGTTATCGTATCACGCCCGTGAGGTGGTGTTTGGAGCAAAGTTTACTTCGATGGTTTTGGATGGAGATACTTCTGGAATGTCTAATTTAGATTTAACAAAACTGTCTGATATTGAGGAGGTTGTGTTGGTTAGTGAGTATGATTTGGGGGTTGAGGGTAAATAAAATACAAAATAGGTATGTTGAAAATGATATGTTTTTTAGTGTTGAAATTCTTTTTAGCTTTGTGAAAAAATAATCCACTAATGAATCAACCTACGTATAACGTCGAATATTTACCAGATGAAGACCACTATATTTTTGAAAGTATCGGTAAAAATGGTTCGATTTATAAAATTATTATTTTTACAGAAGTTCAAAGAGGTGTTTTTAACTTTGGATTTGGTGATTATGACCCCAAAACTTACCGTATAAATGATAAAAGTGTATCAGATAATGGTGATATGACAAAAGTTTTAGCAACTGTTATCGGAGTAATGTTTAGTTTTTTATCTGAAAATCCATTTGTTTCTATTTTATTCAAAGGCAGTACCCCATTGCGAACACAGTTGTATCACAGAATTATCAATAGATATTATGAGGATATAAATGACTCTTATGATTTTTTTGGATTTATAGAAAATATCCCAGAGAGGTTTCAAAAAAATAAACCTTACGAATCTTTTTTAATCAGAAAAGTGTTTTAACTTTAATTAAAAAATAATTTTATGAAAACGATTCAGAAAAAGAGTTCTTTCAAACTGCCAGAAATTACACTTGTTGTAAGAAAGGAACGAATCAAATTCGCAGAAGGTTATGAACCTTTTGCCGAAAAAAATGCCGAAGCCCGAGAGTATCTTAAAAACATAAAACTCCCCCCTCGTTAATATCTCATAAAAAACAAAAACAGGCAATTCAGTGATGAATTGCCTGTTTTTGTTTTTTATACCCTCCTAATTCCCCTGAATCAACAAAACCTTCGTAGCCTGTTGATTCAATATCCCTCGCAAATCCAAACTTTTTGCTGTTCCGTTTACGTCAAGCGTTATGGTGTGTCCTGATGAGATTTGGACGGGTTCAGTCACTACTGGAACGTGTCCGCATGACCAGATTCCTGCTGTTCCCCAGTTGCCTGTCATTAAGGAAATGTTGTTGAGGCATTGGCAAAGCAATAATACCGCAAAGGGTTCTTCATCTACGTTTGTCAAGGCTGGATTACTTGAAATTACTCTGATTTTATAATTTGTTCCTACCGTGGTAATGTTTTGAATCGTTGCTGATATTGTCCCTGAGCTTGTTCCTGTGAGCGTACCAATGATTGTGGGACTCGAAAAACTCCCATTGACATCTGATAATTGAGCCGTGAAAACATTACCACTATTGAACGTTCCACCAGCTACAAAAGGAATATTAAAGGCGGTTGTTCTACAAAAACCCGTTGGAACTGTACCTACCAACACTGCATTATTGGCTATCGTGATGGTTTGCGTATTCACAATACTCCACATTCCCAAAGCATCTTTTGTTCTGATAAAAACTCGATGTGTACCCAACGCCAAAGATGAAATATTGATGGTAGCACTCAAATTAGTAATGGGCGTTCCTGCCGTGAGTGGAATATTAACGCCACTGTTAAATCCAGGGTCAGTATCAATAAAATACTCGGCTTTGACAATATTGGGAATTGTTGCAGAGGGCGTAATGACGACAGTCGTTTTCAAAAACTGATGATTAGCAACCATACTCCAAAGTCCATTGGCATCTTTTACTCTTGCAAAAAACTGATGAAATCCATCTGAGATACTTGTCATAGGCAAGGTAATATTCAGATTATTGATAGGATTTCCTGCCGTGATAGGCACGTCAGTTGCTACGCCAAAACCTGGGTCGGTGTCTAAATAATACTCAATCTTTACGATATTGGGCGTTGCGGCTGTGGGTGGATTGCTGGGTGTAACCTTCAAAAACTGATGGCTCGACACCACACTCCAAGCCCCCGTTGCATCTTTTGCTCTCGCAAAAAACTGGTGAAAACCATCCGTAAGCCCTATCATGGGCAAATTGATGTTCAGATTATTGATGGGAGTACCTGCCGAAATAGGTACGTCAGTAGCCACGCCAAACCCTGGATCAGTATCAATATAATATTCTACTTTTGTAATATTAGGCGTTGTGGCTGCGGGTGGGCTGGTGGGCGTTACCTTCAAAAATTGATGACTTGACACCATACTCCATTCACCATTTACATCTTTTGCCCTTGCAAAAAACTGATGAAAGCCATCCGCTAACCCCGTCATGGGAACAGTTACGTTTAGACTATTGATGGGTGTTGCTGCCGTGATGGGAACATCAGTTGCTATGCCAAAACCTGGGTCGGTGTCTATGTAATACTCTATTTTTGAAATATTTTGAGCATTGCCTATTCTGAAAATAATCAAACAGAAAAATAACAATACTATAAATGGTTTTACATTTTTCATATCCTATTATGTTTAATTATTCCCTCGCACACTTATCGTTACCGTCATGGGCGTAGTAGTGGTATAAACCCCCGAAGAAGCATTTTTTGAATAACTCGTTATTTGTGGAATGGGAGCTAAACCTGAAATACGATAAGGGTCTGTTGTACCAAATGCTCCTGCATCTATGCCTCCTACACCTGCACTAATGGCTGGGGAAGTCAGAGAGAGCCTGTAATCTTGGTCAATATTATTAGGGTTTGCAATGATAAATATATTTGATAATAAGACATTTTCAACATTATTTGAACCAAAATCACATCCCGTTGTACAAACATTATTTGCTGCAACATTACCATTACCGTTTAATCCAGTTCCTAAACCATTTCTCAAAATATTATTTTGTACTGTACAGTTTTGGCATGAATTAATTCCAAGTCCACTCATAAAAGTATTATTTGAACAGATCAAATTCTTTATTGGAGGAATATTTACAGATGGAGAAGTACAAGAACCACCTGATAGAAGAGAAGTACTACCACTATTAATGCCTAAACCAAATTGATTTAATTTCATTAAATTATTTGATATAGTAATATTTTCTATCTGAAATGCAGTATATGAGCAAGTAGGTGCGTTATAGGTAGAGTACCCATTCGTTTGAATACTTGGTAATCCCAAATTTTTAGTAAATTTTGCTCCACTTCCATTATTTCCTGTTGCATCTCTTAATAATGTAATTGTTGCTCCATTCCCTTCATAAATACATCGGGTTATTGTAACATTTAATGCTCTTATATTAAGCGTGTTAGATAGGCTATAATTAAGTCCCTCTAAAACTGTATTTGGTGCAGTTTTTTCAATTGTAATAGCATCACCAATTAACGAGCGGACTTGTTGCCAAGGTTGGTTGACACTCGTACCAGCACTATGATTGTAACCATTTCCAATTATTCTCAAAGTCTTAGTACAAACTAAACCACCATAAGAAGTGCTATTATATGAAGGCTCAACATAAATAATATCACCAGCAGTAGCGGCATCGTGGGCGGCTTGTAGAGTACGAAACATATTGGGTGAGAGTGTTACACTGGGGTCGTTGTTGCAACGGTAGATGGTTTGGGCTTTGCTTAGGTTTGCCATCAATACTAATGCAAGGGCTATGAAAAGTGATTTTTCCATTTTTTCTATTGTTAAGTTTTGTAATTATTTTACGTTAGATTTATTGTTTGTGAAATATTGAAAATGACTATGTAAGTAAAATGTGGCAAATTTTGATACAGGGACTATTTGTTACATTTTCAAATATTTAAATTTAATCTCTGGGTATTGCATAAAGGTCTGTTTACCTGTATTCATATTTCCTCCATCCCAATTTGTAACTTTGACCTCATTTGGACTTATTTGTTCGGCTTTAACTTGAACATATACAAGCTTTGTTCTTCCTCTGTATTCAAAGTTGTATATTAGTTTACGATCCATAACCCAGTATTTTTTACTTTCTACAATCTTCGATTCTACCTCATATTCATTGTAAGAGCCATTCATACTATTTGGCTTAAATTGGATAAAGAGCTTTAACTCATTCTCCACTTTTTTCAAAGTCAACCTAACTAAAATATTTCTATTGTCATTGCTTCCCCAAAATTCAGGATAAATTTCAGAGGTTGAATTAGCTGTTTGTAACGGAGTATAGATTAACTTAAAAGCTGGTGGTGGAAAATACAAATTAGGTTCAATCATTCCTTTGGGATTATAAAACGACTTGTAATATCTTTCCCAATTATGATTATTAAATCTACTTGGCTCTATAATTTTGACTTTGTAAAAAATATTTGGATTAGCAATCGAAAATTTATAGATGATACTGTCCTTATTTGAGATATTCAAATCTTCAATTACTGGAATTAATTTTGTGACAACATCAGCTATTTTATCGTTTTTAATAAGATTCTGAATCGTTTTCTCTAATACTGAAATATCGATATTGGATTCTTTTTTTAATTTCATGGATATTTCAACACTATCAGCGGTTAGTCCAGAATAAACATAATTATTTCCAGATTCCATATTTTTTACATCTTCAATACTTAAACTTTTAATCAGAATTTTCTTCGCTTTTACCTCAATTATTTTTTGATTTTGCCTATTAAAGATTGGACTTACTATCTTTTTGAATTGTTCATTAAACTCAACAGCTTCATCAACACCAATAGAGATATCTAAGGGGTGCTTAATAATTCTATCTTTATGCCCCATTACATTAATATCTCCATTCGAATATTCAACACTTTTACCTATAATATCTGATTGAGGAGTCTTTAAAATAATCCAGCTATCTTGTGAATAAATACGTATCATGCTATTTAAAAACAGGACACAAAAAATGATTATTGATTTCATAAAAATTGAAATTTAGAAAAATAGTCCCTACTCTCAGAATTGCGGTGCGTTTTCGGGTTAGTCCACCTTTGTATTTTACGAACCCAACATCCCCCGCTTCCGTCTCCTCGAAATCGGCAAAACCGTTTTATCAGTCAGCACCACAAAGTCGTTTCCAACCTCCACAATAAATTTGCGATTGACTAAATATTTGCGATTGATACGGATGAAGTTTTCAGTATTTGTTTTTTGCTCAATAAACAGAAGCGTGCGGGCAATAACAGTCTGTTTGCCCGATTTGAAGTGAATCCAAGTATAGTTGATATCTCCCTCAAAAAAGAGAATTTCATTGGAAAATAATTTGGTTTTACTCCCAAGAATCAAAGGCATTCCGAAGTAATTAGTGATGTGTTGTTGCATGGTTTTATGTTTAGATTGGTAAGCGGTTATTCATCTCAGAATACTAATAATTGAAAGTATAATGTTCTGATTGTCAACATTTTAAAATATTAATTATTCACTTTTAATTATTAATTAATCCTCCTCCCAGCCGCTGATAATCCATTTGTTATTGTCGATAAAGACCTTATTTTGGTTCAACATATCAATCAAAATTTGGAATTCTGATTGAGGCAATTTCCCAAAAACGTGTGAGGTTTGGGTTTCGTCGATGGCGGTTAAATAGCCCTCCTTTCCTTCCATATCCCATCCGATGGTGTATTTTATGATTCTTTTCATGAACTGATTTTAGTTTAATTTAGGTTTTTCAAAATTAGGGCATAATGTTGCCCGTGGAAATACTGTCAAAACAGTATTTTTGCGTTTTAATCTACTGTCTATCAGGTAGTTTTGGGGGTTTTGTGAGAAATTATCTGTATTTTCGTTGTAAAACACGACCTTAATGAAGCCAATAATAGCCACGTTAATCTTTTCACTTTCCTTCAATCCAGTTTTTTCTCAGAAGCCATCTAAACTTGACAGTCTTAAAAATGTATTGGCACATTTGCCAGCGGAAGGAAAGTCTTTTGCGGGGGATACGTTGCGGGTTAGGGTTTTGTGTGAGATGGGGGAAGGAGAAGAGAATTCACAAAAAAGTATTGAGTATTTAAAAAAAGCACAATTTATTGCCGAAAAGCAAAATGATAGGAAAGGACAGCTTTTGGTGATAGATAAATTCTCTAAACTATACAGCTATCAACCCGCAAGAGCAGTTGAGTATTATTTAAAAGGCTTAGCAATTGCGGAAAACCTACAAGATTTAAAAAAAATCACAAGATATACAAATAAGTTAGTAGGAAATTATAGTAGTAGAAATGATAATGACAATGCAATGAAATATGCGAAGTACAACTTTGAAATCAATCAAAAATATGGTAGTTTAGAAGACCAGCTTTTGAGCATGAATGTTATAGGAGCAATATATTTCGAAATGAAAAAGTATGATTTGGCTCTTCATTTTTTTTTAGAGATTCATAGACTAAATGCCAACCTAAAAAGTAAAAAAATAGAAAATGCCTATTTGATAAATTCTGCTAAGGTATATATCATTCAAAAACAATATTCAATTGCGCTTTCCAATTTACAAAAAGCATTAAAAATTGAAGACGGCTATAGTTATAGTGATAAAAATTCATTTGTGTCAAACGAAATAGCCTTAATTTATTTGTCAGAAAATAAATTGCAAGAAGCATTGAAATATGCCAAAATCTCTGAAAATACTTTAGATGGACTTTCTAATATTCGGCAAGTATCTGTTTTTGAGACACTTACAAAAGTGTATAAAAAATTGAACGATATTAAGTCTTATACAAAATACCTTGAAAAGTTTACTGAAATAAGTTTGAAAGAAGACTCCCTCAAAAATGTAAAACTGACGGAATATATTAATTTAGACTACGTTTCTGAAAAGCAACTTTTACAAATAAATGATCTGAATATCAATATAAAAGAACAAGAATACAGAAACAGACTCCTAATTTTAGGTATTGTTACAAGTATTGCAATTTTAATAGGTCTTTTTTTCTTCTATAAAGCTATTCAAAAAAAGAGTATGGAAATTTATCTTCAAAATCAACGAATTGAAGAACTTAATAAATCCTTAGAATTTAAAGTAAAAGAAAGAACTGCTGAATTATCAGAAGCTAATAAAGAACTCATCAAAAAGAACTTTGAAATTTCAGAAGCACTTTTTAAAGGGCAATCCATTGAGCGGAAACGGGTTGCTGCTGAGTTGCATGATAATTTGGGAAGTACGCTGTCGGCTTTAAAATGGAGATTGGGGGCATTAGATTCTGACAATCTCAGTAAAAAAGAAAGAGTTATCTATCAATCGATTATGTCAATGATGAATGGAGCCTATGAAGATGTACGTAATCTGTCACACAATATGCTGCCAAAAGAATTAGCTGAAAAGGGGTTAATTGGAGCTATTGAGAAATTAGTTAATGATCTAAATGCTGTTAATAAAATAAAAATAGAATTTGTGAGTAAAGGAGACTTTGAGGAAATGAAAGAATCTATGTCCTTTGAGCTATACAGCATTTGTTTAGAATTGGTAAATAATGCTTTCAAGTATTCTAATGCTACAAAAATGAAAATTCATCTTTCGATAGAAGGAGGTAAAATTTTATTTAATCTAAAAGATAATGGAGTAGGTTTAGAAAACACAGAAGAAGGTATGGGAATGACCAATATTAGAAAGAGGGTTGAAAATATACAAGGGAACTTACATATAAACTCTCAAACTAATATTGGTAGTGAATTTATTATCACTGTTTAGCTTCTGCCTTCCTTGAACCGCTTTAATAAAACCATACCTAAATAAGCATATCCATTGTCTTTCTGAGTTGGATTAAATTCATCATCAGGCAGATATGAGACGATACCTCTTTCGTCAAAATTATACTTTATTTTTGCAACAGCATTTTTGACAGCTTCAAAATCAGCACTTTGGAGTTGCTCAAAAAGTGATCTCGGGGTATTTGTAGGTCCGCCATAGCCTCCTCCAAGCATCTTCTTTATTTCAAGCCTTTTTTTCTTAAAATCCTGTGTTAAGTTGCGTCGATTCACTGTTTCATAGGCGGTGTTTGCTATTCTTAAAATTATTTTGTCTGAATCCCCTACGCTTGCGATAAATGCTAAATAGGCTGCCAAAAACTCCAAAATTTCTATTTTCTCATTATCATTACATAGATAACAATCAGTTTCTTTTAACCAAATTGGATCATAGACTGTCTTCATCCAATCGCATTTAGTTTTTCCATTTTGACGATAAATAATAGCGTTTTTGATGATTACCATTGCCACTTTATGAATTATTTTTAAATTCTGGTTACCTTCAAATTCATTTTCAAGATACATCAAGCCATCAGCACTATTTGTGTCATCTTTAAAAATCTCAAAAGAGTACTCAAAATTGGTATTGGGATTTAAATAGAGCTTATCAAAATCATATCCTTGTTTTTGGACGTATTTTTTAAGTTCTTTTTCATTAGAAATTTTACCAATCAAAATAGCTTGTGCATAAAGATTAGCAATAGTTTCTCCAAAACTTGAACTTGTGCCATTTGGGTCTTCTGCAAAGGCTAATGCTTTGAATTTATCAAATGTTTTTACAAACTCAAACTTTCCATCTCTAAAAATACCTTCATTTCTATACTTATTATACATGAAGTGGACTATCATAAATACCAAGTAATAATTAGATTTATTGAAGTATAGGACTGCATTCTCATTTCTGCTGGTGAGACTCTCCTCTAATTTGATTTTGTAAGGGAGTTCTTTGAGGTCTAATAATTCACTAAGTTGCTTGATAAATTCGGCAACTTTGCTCGTATCATTTTTCTCAAAAGAAAAATAAAACCGTAATCTGTTATTAAATCCGAGATATTTACCTCCATTCAGCCATATCCAGCCACCATTTATCTCATACTTTTTGATTTGAATACTAACTACAGTAAAATTAAAATTATCCGTATTTTTGTAGTCTTTAATAAATTCTTCAGGACTTACAGTTACATAGTCAGTACCTTTCTTTAACAAATATTTGCCTGTTTTCTTAAAATAACTTTCTCCTTTATTGTTGAAAAACCAACCTTTATCATAAACGGGACTTTCATCTACTTTTCCCAAATCAACCTTTTTTTTAGTGTCACCTGATATGATATTAGCATATTGAGTGTATATGTAATCGGTCGCTTTGATAAAATTAGGTTGTTTTTTAACTTCCGCAATTAATGTATCTATTTTCATTTTTTTGGGTTTAATTATTACAACCTGGAGCTAATAGAAAGGGAATACAATTGTTATCAAATTGACCGTTGATAATTAAATCAACAAACACCTTTTTATGATCTATCAGATTTCTGATGGATTGCATAACTATACCCATCATTTCTTCTGATTCAGCATATCCACTATTATCGTCAAGTAAATACTTTAATTTGTTAATAATTAAGAAGTTAAGGTATTCTTCTATTTCTACTTTACACTTGCTTAAATCATTATTTTTCAAAAAGCCTTTTAAAAAATTTATAAGTACCTCAAAACGAATTTTATAAATATCTGAATCAATATTGGTCAAATACCTGCTAAAAACGGATTCTACATAACATACATAATCCCAAAGAGGGTCACCTAAACATACAAGTTCAAAATCAATCATTTTAAAATTATCATTTATCACACCTCTCATATTATTCACATTCATATCATTGTGAATTAAATAACCTTTCCTAAATTTTTGATTTTCGAATAGTTGAAGAAAAAACTTGACAATTTTTTCTTCTTTCAAAAACTCTATGATCAATAATCTGACACTTTTACGGTTTTTTTGAACGCTACTTTTAAACAAAATAGTTTCAAATTTTTTCGTTAAGTAAGCCTTTCTGAGTCCAACAAGCAAAGTAAAGTAGATAGGCTCAATAGCTGAGTATGAGTTTCTCAAAAACTTTTTCTTATCCTTTTCATCATTTGAAATCTGATGAAACTGATTAATCGCAGAAATAGACTTATCTACAAAACTTTTTGTGTATTCACTCTCAAATTTTTTATTAATAAAAAACTTCAATGCTTGCATTCTATCTGTTTCGATAAAAGGTAATATCAAATATTTTTTATAACGATTACAAAAAAAGTCTTGTCCAAATTTATAGAAATTTTGATAGTAATTAGTCTCATTTTCAAATGGTTCAATACTATTGAGAGTGTCAATTTTGGGCTGTTTGAACATAAACTTTCCTTCTTTTGTAGTAATAGAAAGTGTAATATTTCGAGGACTATTGGGGCTAAATATCTCAAATTTCAAGTCTTTATCAACTCGTGATAAAGACTTGAAACTTCCAGAGAATTTCTGAGTCAAAAACTCAGTATAAAGGTGGTATGGGCTGTATATCATGGTTTAAGCGTTAGCAACGTAACCAATAGCAGCATGGTCAACAGTCCAAGTATATGGAACATCAGCTGCATCAATTAGATTACCAATTGTATCTTCTCTTAAGAATTCTCTGTTGGAATTTCGGGCAACTGCATTAGCATTTAAAACAATTTCTATATCTTTAAAAGATTCATTAATGCTATTTAAATTCTCATCAATAGTCATAGACCCTTTAACGATATCTTGATCTACTAAAAATGACCTTGTTTGTTCATCTTTTTGAACATACAAAACGTGTGTTTTATTAGAGGGATACTCGTTGCCAAGTGGTAATTTTCTAATTACTCCAAATACTATTATAGTTTGATTTTCCATTTTATTATTTGTTTAAGTTTAATTGTATGGGATGCTTTTTGAACAGTCGTATGTCTCTAAACGATAATTAATTTCGGGATATATTTTGTTATTACCACGCTTGAAAGATTTTTTATCATAGAAAAATTGATATACTGTATCATTTACAGAAAAAATGGCACTTTGTTTTGGGTATAAAGCGAAAGAATATAGACGTTCGTTTTGCCTATTCAAAATACCAATAGTAGCCTTATTACCCAGAATATAAGGTAATTTTAAAACAGTAATACGGAAATTGTGATGTTCCGTGAAGTAATATCTTATCTTAAACCCTTTTTTCAAGCTAATTGCTGGTTTTCCTAACCACCATGTTTTATCTGCTGAAGAACCATGTTTATATTTAGAACATAGAGGACTTTTTTTATCAAACTTCTCTCCTTCTAACTGTTTATTGTATAAAAATATCTCATCAACAAATCCTTTTTTTAGTTCATCGTAGGATATCCATACCTCTCCATTGTGTCTGGTTCGCCAATCGCTATCTCTAAACAAAAAACCGCCTTTCATCTGATTAGGCATTAGTTTACTATCGTCATAGCCAATACAAAAAATAGCATGTTTATATGGTTTTTTTTGATCCAATAAAGAACTCTTCAGAAATTTTTGGGCATGGTAACCACCTTCCATAATGATATCTTGATTAGGGTCATTTTTTACTGTATAGCATAATACAAATCCGTATTTTTTTTGAGAAATTTCTTTTTTTAATGCTACCAAATTTGAATCAGAAAGAGGGTTTTCTCTGTTAAATTGTTGTAGGGTAATTAAATTACTATTGTAGAATCGTTCAATATTTGATGATATGCTTTTACCTGAACACTCACAGCTGAAAAGAGGAGGCGAATACAGTAATCCATCATTGTTGATTGATTTCAATAAATCGCATATATTGAGTAAATCTTCACATTTTGTATTAAGATTGTAGCAAGGACTAAAATATGTTGGTTTTGTACTTTTTGATTTAGTATTATGGTGATAAGATAACATTCCGTATAATAATGACCATTTTAAACAAGTACTTAAACCACCTTGAGATGGAGCTTTTCCGAGTAAAGCGGAATCAAGAAAAGCCTTTGATTGTGCGTAAGAGTTTATGAATGTTACAGTCAAAAAGAGGATTAATGAAAGTTTTCTCATGGTTTTAAAATTAATTGTTTACAAAAAACTTCAAACCCCCTCAACCAACCCATGCCTCAATCCCCACCGCATCAACCCAATTGCTGAACTCACCCCCACCTTTTTCATCAAATTCCGTCTGTGGGTTTCAACCGTTGTGCTACTGATATGCAGGTGTTCGCCAATTTCTATGTTGCTAAGATCCTCTACTACTAATCGCAAAATTTCTATTTCTCGTTTCGTTAGGGGCATAATATCCTCAATTCTTGCTTTGCCGTTAGGACTTTGATTGTCCGTTATTTCCGCTAATTTTTTGATTATTTTTTCGCTGAAATATTTCTCTCCACCAAACACTGTTTTGATGGCTTTGATGAGTTCGGGTTTCTCGGCACTTTTCATCACGTAGCCATGCACGCCCGCCTGTAACGCCTCTCGTATATGATGAGATTCTTCGCTCATCGTGAGCATGATAATGTAAGTAGAAGTAGGTTTTTCCTTCAATTTTATCGCCATTTCAATGCCATTGAGTAGCGGCATGTGGATGTCTGCCAACACAACATCAACTTCATTATTTTCGATAAAAGAAAGGGCTTGCCAACCATTATTTACTACGCCTAATATTTCAAATTTATCAACAGATCCAAGCAACATACTCAGACTTTCTGCGATTAAATGGTGGTCATCGGCGATTAAAATTTTTATAGTTGGCATGTTAAGTAAAAGAGAGGTATGTACGAAGAAATTTATAAAATAAAATGATACTATGCAATTTTTATTTTCTTCGTGTTGCAAATTTCCGTTTGAATAGCGAAAGAATAAATACTGTCTGAACAGTATTTATTGAATAATTTCTACTGTCTGAACAGTAGAAAATAAGAATTGATTGAATTTTAGTTAAATTTGAATTACAACAATCCACCTATTAATTTTGGAACTAATTTAGGAATAGAACTTGGATGACAAACTATTCTATCACTCTTTCATTCACTCTTTCAATCATTGATCAATCCAATCCAACAAGGTGACACCGTAGGCTTATTAGCCTTAGCCTGCAAAGTAGATTTCGAAATCCTCCGACCAGCCATCGAACTGATGGAAAATATTTGGGGCTTGAAAGTCGTTTTGGGCGAATCCCTCACGAGCGAATATCATCAGTTTGCAGGTACTGACACTGTGCGAGCTAACGATTTTCAAATGATGTTGGATAATCCCGAAATCAAGGCAATTTTCTCAGCCAGAGGAGGTTACGGTAGTTCTCGTTTGTTGGATTCCATTGATTTTACGACCTTTCAAAAACAGCCAAAATGGGTCATTGGGTTTTCGGATATTACTGCCGTTCATTGTCATATTCACACCTTAAACATCGAAAGTCTGCACGCCACCATGCCTAAATTATTCTTGCAAGAAGGAGGAGAAGAATCTTTGGAAAGTCTAAGAAAAATACTATTTGAGGAAGAAGTTTATTACAAAATTGAACCCCATAAATTGAACCGTTTAGGAGTAGGAGAGGGGCAAATTATTGGCGGAAACTTAGCCATTTTAACGCACGTAATTGGTTCAAAATCAGACATTAACTATGATGGTAAGATTTTATTTTTGGAAGATGTAAACGAATATTTATACAACATCGACCGCATGATGATACAATTGAAGCGTAGCGGAAAATTACAAAATTTGGCAGGATTGATTGTGGGCAGTTTTTCTGATTGTCAAGATAATGATGTCCCTTTTGGAAAGTCTGCCAACGAGATGATCCAAGAAGCCGTTGCAGATTATGATTTCCCTGTTTGTTACGGTTTTCCCGTCGGGCATGAAGTCGATAATTGGGCAATGCCTTGCGGACGTGAAATGAGTTTATCGGTGGAGGAATATGGAGTTTCTTTGAAGGAGAATAAGTATAATTTTGTCTAAGCTACCCTGTCTATGCGACTCAGTCTGTGCGACTCAGTCTATGCGACTCAGTCTGAATTTGGATTCGATGGATTTATGGATTTTTTGGATTGGTACAAATTCTTATTTAAAGACAAATCTGATTTTGTAATTTATTTAAGAACTTAAATGTAAATTTTTAATCCTAAAAATCCACTAATCTGACGAATCCAAATTCAGATAGAAATTTTCATCGACCTCCTCCAATCCACAAACCCTTTCACCGCCAAAACAATCAAAAGTACATACAAACCGCTCGTTCCGTTCAGTCCTTTGTAAATGTACATTCCTACATAAAAAACATTAGCACCAATCCATAAAATCCAATTTTCCAGATACTTACGAGCTGTCATCCAAGTAGCAATGAGACTTATTGCGGTTAATCCAGCATCCAAATACGGTAAACTTGCTCCTAAATATTGACTGTGTATATATCCAGAAATGGAAGTAAATAATCCTAAGAAAATTAAACAAACTATAACAAATTGGAAAGAGATTTTACTAACAGGAAGAACGGTTTTTTCGCCTTTACTAAACTTCCATTCATAAACCCCATAAAGACTCAAAAGAATGAAAATGATTTGTAATTCTGCATCAGATTTAAGGTTTGATTGCCAAAAGATTACGGCATAAATTCCCGAAGAAACCATCGCCCAAAACCACCCCCAAACGTTCTGACGAGTGTTTAACCAAACGCAAATTAAGGAAGTAATAATGCCCAAAACTTCGAGCCAATTTTGTTGTAGGTACTCAGTCATTAGTTATTAGTTATTGATTATTAGTTATTGGTTATTAGGCAAGGGCGTTTCATTTTTACCCTCTATAACTAATAACTATTTACCGATAACCACTTTACGCTCCAAAGCCTCAAAATACTTACAAAACCCTTTCAAGGCACATTCTCCGCATTTGGGCGTGCGAGCAACGCACACATAACGCCCGTGCAAAATGAGCCAATGATGTGCCACCGCAACGGATACTTTAGGAATATATTTGATTAATTCTTTCTCAACTGCCAGCGGGGTTGTTGCTTTTTTGGGAACTAACCCCATGCGGTGCGAAACCCTAAAAACGTGCGTATCAACTGCCATTGCGGGTTGATTATAAATGACCGAAACGATCACATTTGCCGTCTTTCTACCCACGCCTGGGAGCGTTTGGAGGTCTTCAATATTACTCGGTACTTCCGAATTGTATTCACTCACCAAACGTTTTGCCATTCCGATTAGATGCTTGGCTTTATTGTTAGGATATGAAACCGAGCGGATATAGTTAAAAACTTCGTCCAATTCGGCCTTTGCCAAAGATTCGGGGTCAGGGAAACGTTCAAAAAGTGGGGGTGTAACGATGTTCACTCGTTTGTCCGTACATTGAGCGGATAAGGACACCGCCACCAATAATTCATAAGGCGTGCGATAGGCTAATTCAGTCTCTGCAATCGGGAAATTTTCGGTAAAATATCCTATCAGTTGTTTGTAACGGTCTTTTTTAAGCACTATTTTTTTAGTTATGAGTTATGAATGATGAGATATGAGTTATAAAATGAAACGATAATCGGGTGCATAAACACTCATAACTTATCACTCATAATTCATCACTTCCTTAATAAAAAGCATCTTCAAAATGTGTAATTTCAAAATCTTCTTCACTTTTAAATATGATTGAAACAATATCAAAACGGATTTGTTGTTGCCAATTAGTACTATATACAAAATTTCCTGCGGCTCTCGTGACGAGTTTAATTTTATTTTTAGTAACACTAATTTCTGGATTACCAAATTTAATGTTTGTCAATGATTTTACCTCCACGAACACGACAAAAATCCCCTTTCTTACAATTAAATCAATCTCAGCCCGACCATACCGATAATTTCTGGCAATAATTTCGTAGCCTTTTTCTTCTAAAAAAATACCCGCTAAGATTTCGGCTTTTTTGCCTGTTTCAAGATGTTTTGCCATTGATTCAATGCTTGATGTTGGGTGGTCAATTTTTGTAAATGTAGATTGTACTTTTTAATCTTCAAAATAATAAGCTATTTTTAGTGATGTTTGTTTTAAGGTACAAATCGTTGTTATACGGTCGTCGTCCTTTTGAACGTAAAATCTCAACACATTGACAGCTAAAACAAACATCAAAAACCGAAAATCTAACATCAAAAAAATTTATGTCTCCAACCACTCAAAAAACCGAAATCCTTGCGGGTGTAAGTTCATTTTTAGCCACAATGTACATTATTGTGGTTAACCCTTCGATACTTTCTCAGACGGGAATGCCCTTTTCTGCGGTGCTGACTGCCACGGTTTTGTTGTCGTTTTTTTGTAGTGTTATGATGGGTTTATATGCCAAAAACCCCATCGTTGTTGCTCCAGGAATGGGCTTGAATGCCTTCTTTACTTTCACTGCCGTCAAAGGCATGGGGATTTCTTATCAATTGGCTCTGGGAGCCGTTTTTTGGGCGGGCGTATTCTTTTTAATATTGTCCATTTTCAATGTCAGAACGTACATCGTGAAAGCTATTCCTAAACCGCTTCGTTTTGCTATTTCAGCGGGTATTGGTCTGTTTATCAGCTTAATAGGTTTTGAAAATGCTAAATTTATTGTCTCCAATCCAGCTACTTTGATGGGCATTGCCAACCTCAAAGACCCGATTGTTTTGACGTTTTTATTCGGCTTATTTCTCACGTCAATCCTAATAATTAACAAAGTGAAAGGCGGAATCATCATCGGAATTGTCCTCACAACTTTGCTTGCTATTCCCATCGGCAGGTATTGGGGAGATGCTTCTGTCATAAATTTTGGACAAAAGACCTTAGTTAATTTTCAAGGCGTTTTTGCCAAACCCGATTTCAGTTTGATTGGTCAATTGGACATCGTGGGTTCTATGAAATTTTCGTTAATTCCTATCATTTTTGCCTTCGTTTTCACCGACCTTTTCGATAGCCTTTCCACCTTCGTTGGCATTGCCGAAGCAGCCTATCTCTACGATGAAAACGGTGAACCTCGCAATGTAAAGCAATCACTTTTGACCGATGCCGTAGCCACTTTATTAGCGGGAATCTTAGGGACAAGTCCAGGGACAGCCTACATTGAATCTGCCGTAGGAATTGAACAAGGCGGACGGCGTGGACTCACCGCCATCACGGCAGGACTATTGTTTTTGCCCTTCATGTTTTTATCGCCGTTATTGTCCATGATTCCTGCCATTGCCACCGCCCCAGCCTTAGTAATTGTGGGTGTTTTTATGATAAAACCCATCACAAAAGTTAATTGGAATAAGTTAGATGATGCCATTCCAGCGTTTCTGGCAATGGTTTTGATACCTTTTTCGTATTCAATCACCCAAGGAATCATCTGGGGGTTTTTATCGTGGACAATTTTGAAAGTGTTTACGGGGAAATATAAAGAAGTGTCTGTAACGCTGTGGATTATTGATTTATTTGCGGTTGGGGCTTTGTTTTTGGGGAAATAATATACTTAAATGAAACGCTCTTTTTCTTCTTTTGATGGGATTATACATGAATTCATATCTCTAAAAAAAGTATGCCTATTTTTGGCTATGAAGTCATAAAAAAAATCTCTAACTGAATAGGGTAAAAATTTAACAACAGAAAGTAGTTTCCAACCGCTTGGAAGTTGATTACAAATCTTAATAAATGCGTCAGATTTTTCAAAGATTTCAAAGCCATCATATAAGATTATTGAGTCAAAAACAGTAACATCTTTTTTGAATCTTTTAAGTACATTTTGCCCTAATTCTGACTGCAAAGAAGCGAACTTAAAAATCTTTTTTTTATCAAATTTAATTAATAAATTAATACTTTTATTACAGAATGTACATTCTCCGTCAAAAAAAATTATTTGATAATTTTCTAAATTTTTCATTTTTTTAATTTTCTCTGAATCGAAGATACAGGCTTGTGACTCCAATCAACGGAAGAAAAAAGTTTCTATTCACATTCAATAAAAAAAATGATATTGATATGTAAAATATCCAAAATATAGTTGATTTATATTTTTTCATTTCTCCCACCATATTTTTTTGTTACTAATACTGAAATTAAGGAACCTAAAAAGATGCCTATTAAATTCTGAAAAATTGTTTGTGTAAAAAAAGTTGCATCTCTGAACTCTTGTATGGAAGAATCATCCCCATCTGATTCTAATGAAATAGCTAATTTATTCGTGTAGGAAATAAAAATCTGGCTATCAATTAACCCGTAAATATAATCTAAGATAAATGAAATGAATGTTGTTGTTATCGCAACGAAAAGCCATACAATTAACCAGGACTTAACAATGGGTAGTTCAGTAATAACAATGTAATTGTAATACCTTTTTAAAAATATAATATCAGTTATAATACACACTGAAAAAAAAATTGGTGTTGTATAAAAAATAGAAATGATTATTTCTGACTCTGAAAATTCATCCTGATTCCATCGATACAAAAAAAAGTAGCACAACCCTAAGGAAATAATTGAAGAAAAAATTGCGGCAGGCAATATGTTTAAACTTAAGTTTTTCATGTTATGATTCAGATTATCTGGCTTTGAGGGATAAATTTAATGGGATATAATTTTTGATTTTATTTGTCAATGTTATCCATTCATTATTACTAATAAAAAAACCATAAATCATTATAAAAATTACTTGAAAGTCATATATCATCATAAAGAAAAATATACCTATATGTATTAATATCCCACTTAACATAAAAATATTTCTCAATGATTTATTCCAAATGGCAAGAGGAAATAGTAATTCAAAGAAAAGTGTAAAGTATGTTGAAAACGTTACGAATATTCCATTTTTTGCCAAACTTAAATTCATATCTGTACCTCTAAATCTTTCTAAGGATAACGTGTAATATGTAGCAATTCCATTAAACCATACCTCAGCGTGTACTTTGTGGATGGCAGAAATGAAATATACCAAACAGATATGTATTTGTACCGAATGACCAGCCAAATTACTTAAAAAATTAGATATGGAACTATGTGGTTTTATTTTTTCAACCGAGAAATATTGAAATGAATCAGCAAATATCATATATAACATTACAAATTTCAATAAGTTATCTCCGCCATTTTGAATAAAAGGGGATAGTCCTTGATTTATTTCGTAAAAAAGATAAACAAGAAACATTGTAATGTTACCACCAATTCCGAAAAATAATAGAAAAATCAATAAAGTATATATTGAAAGAAAAAGAGGAATATTTTGTCTAAAAATTGTAGAACTTACATTGAAAAACTCTAATACATTAACAGGGGAGGCCTCAACGAAAGATGTACCCTTAAATAGAATATCTATGAAAGGATAACAAAAAACTATATCTTTCAGTAAAATAATACATAGAAAAATTCTAAATAGTGAAAAGTAAAAAGCAAATTTATTCTTTCTTTCTAATCCTGATAATATATTTTGTATCATTTTCTTAGTTCTAATTATAGTAAAAACTGTGTGAAGCAAATTATTAATTATTGTGTAATTACATTAAATTGATAACGGAATACTTTTGAAAACTATTTCCTCCTTACATACGACCTTTTTGTCATTTCTCTGATAAAATTTAGGTAATGGAATATTGGTTAAAGTTATCATAACTTTATTATTCGTCGTTGGAACATTATTTTTGATAGCAACTATTTTAGCATAATTCTTTAAAGTCTTAAATTGAGAATTTGAGATAATTGCATCAGAGAGAAATTTTGAGTACGTACTATCCTTTAATGAACTATTCCCATCCTTGTAATTATACACTTTATTTGCTTCACTGATTGTTTCAGTGATACTTGTGATCGAATTTGATAGTATATAGTCAAGAATATCACTTTCATAATTGAAAATTTTATTTTTGCTATTTTGATAATTCAGTGGTTGTAATACTTCAAAGGTTAAATCTTGTGAGTGATTTTTACCATTAACAAATGTATAATAAAGGCGTTCATTATAGTTGGGAGGTGGGGCAAAAAACCCCCATCGTTGGAAGAAAAAAATATTAAATATTTGGTTTTCTTCTCTAAGTGAAATTGTTATATAATTCTCAGGAAGAGTAAAGAACAATGTTGTTATCCAATAAATAATAAAAATAACTGATGAAAACATTAAAGTGATTTTTCTCATTTTCTTTTGATTGTTTTGGAGGGATAAAATACAAACTACTCATCCCTCCAAAAATTAGACTAATCTAAATTTGACATTTTAGCTTGTTCCAATGACTTAATATATTCCTTATTCTTTGAGTCTCCTTTATTAGTTATAAAGAAACTCTTCGCAGCATCATCCAACAAGGGTGTGTAACGCTGTGTGACATTCACAGCGTATCGGCCAAATGCGACTGCTGCTCTTGTGTATGCTGCATTTTCACCTTCAAAATAGTTGTCAGCCGTCAAATTTGTTCTATTTGCAGAACCGACAACATTTGATGAAGATGGACTGTTTCTAAAACTCATTAAAGTCGTTGCCATTGCAAAAACTGAAATCATTATTCCTATTTTTCTCATTTTAATTTTTGTTAAAAAAAGTTTAAACTACTATTTTGCGATTTACCTAAATATAATTAAGGTATCTCTGGGGTTTTCGTTTTCTCCCCATTATCGTATATTTCCGGAAACGAGATAACAAATATTAAACATATTAAAAAGTACTTTGCAAACTAACAGGCAATTTTCTATAATTCAAATCAGTACCACCCCTTAAATTCTCTAAGTAGTACCACTTAAATTTCAACGTATATACATCATTTTAAACTTTCTATGATAAATTTTGCTATTTGAGTAAGACTTATATCAGGGAGTAGTTGTAGTTTTTTACGAATTGTATGTCTATGACATTCTACTGTCCTTGAAGAAATAAAGGCTAAATCTGAAATTTCATTTATCGTATTTCCCTCTGCAATTAGTTTCATAATTTTCTTTTCCGCTTCACTCAAAGTTGAATAATTTGTTAAAGCTATTTCTAAAAATTTAGTTGGAATATCACTATGAGTTTTTTGATTGCCCGTTGTAAGAATAAATGCTTTTTGAGTGGCTTGTTCAAAACGCTCCGTTGATACAGGCTTTTGCAAATAATCAACAACACTAAATTGTAATGCTTCGATAATTCTCTCTACATAACCCGAAACAAAAATCACTTGGGTTTGCCCATGAGAACGTAAACCTTCATACAGGTCAATACCCGACAACCGAGGCATACTAATATCAGTAATCAATAAATCACTGGGAGTTTTTAAAAGGTAAGCTAAGGCTTCAATTGGTTTAACGAAGGTAGCTTTTAGCTCTAAATAAGAAATTTGATTTACATAGCTAACAAGAACATCCAAATTAGATTGTTCATCATCTACAAGTACGCAGGTGAGGGTTTTAGGTATCATTTTCTTTTAATTAAGCAGTGTATTTTAAAGTTTAATAGAGATTTTTCAGTATAATATTATCAATAAGTAAAGTTAATTCCAAATACAATTTTATTATTCTAAGATAATAACGGAAAATGGGGGGGGGTAAGTAATTGATAATCAGTCAGTTGTATTTGTGAAATATTAGTAAGCGGTTAAACGCCAAGCCAAATTATTAGAAATTTGAAAATCCCCCTTTTCTTCGTATAATTGTACTACAAACAACAACAAACCAACACATGAAAAACAATTTACCTAACATAAAGCGGTTCACCGCTTTTTTGTTTTTATTCATGGCTCAACTCAGTTTTGGGCAAGTAAAAGACAAGTACTATTTACCTCAAAATGTCACTTACGATCCCAAAATACCCACGCCAGAGCAATATTTGGGCTATCAGGTGGGCGATTGGCACATCCAGCACGATGCTTTAATTGGTTATTTTAAAAAGATTGCCGAACTTTCAAATCGGGTTCAATTGGTTGAATATGGACGTAGTTATGAGAATCGTCCGCTCCTTTTAATGACGGTTACTTCGCCTAAAAATTTAGCCAATATTGCTCAAATTAAAGCCGACCATCACGCTTTGATTGAACCCGACAAGGCGGCAAAATTAGACACCAAAAATATGCCTGCCGTAGTCTGGATGGGTTATTCGGTGCATGGAAACGAAGCCAGCGGAACGAATGCCTCGTTGTTGGCAGCCTATTATTTGGCGGCGGCACAGGGGGCAGAAATTGATTCGCTTTTGAATGAAATCGTCATTTTGATTGATCCAAGAATTAATCCCGATGGTGGCGAGCGTTTTGCGAGTTGGGTGAATGCCAATAAAAGTCAAAATTTAGTTGCTGACCCCAACAGTCGTGAACTCAACGAAATGTGGCCCGGTGGACGTTTTAATCACTACTGGTTTGATTTAAACCGTGATTGGCTCTACACCCAACACCCAGAAAGTAAGGGCAGAATCCAGAAATTTCACGAGTGGAAACCCAATATTCTAACCGACCATCACGAAATGGGATCTAATTCTTCCTTCTTTTTTCAACCTGGAATTCCCACTCGTACGCACCCACTTACGCCCAAAAAGAACATTGAATTAACCGAAAAAATCGGAAAATTTCATGCTGAAGCCTTAGATAAAATTGGCTCTTTATACTTCACAAAAGAAGGTTACGATGATTTTTATTACGGTAAAGGTTCAACATTGCCAGACGTGCAGGGTTCAATTGGGATTTTGTTTGAACAAGCCAGTTCGAGAGGGCATTTGCAGGAAACGCAAAACGGAAATATGAGTTTTGCGTTCACCGTCAGAAATCAATTTACGACGACGCTTTCAACCCTCAAAGCCGCCCGAAATATGCGTCAGGAGTTGTTGGATTATCAGCGAAATTTTTACCAAGAGAAAAATGCTTCTGCAACGCAATCTTACGTTTTTGGCGGCGGAAACGACCCTGTGAAGGTTTCTGAGATGATAAGAATTCTCCGTCAGCACGAAATTGATGTTTTTGAAGTAGCGAAAGACGAAAATTTAGAAGGAAAATCTTTCAAAAAAGGTTCGTCATATATTGTTCCTTTGAACCAACCACAACACCGATTAATTCACGGAATATTTGAAAAACGGACTGTTTTCGAGGACTCACTTTTCTATGATATTTCCGCTTGGTCGATGCCTCACTGCTTCAACGTACCTTATTCGGAGGTGAAAACGCCTTTGAATTTGGGAGCGAAATTAACGAAAAATGAATTTCCAAAAGGTAAAGTAATTGGTAAAAGTAGTTACGGTTATGTGTTTGAATGGAACAGTTATTTCGCTCCTCGCACAGCGTATGAATTGCAGAAAAAAGGCTATAAATTGAAAGTGGCAACGGAACCCTTCACGGGAGTAATAGATGGTGGCATAAAAGAATTCAGTTACGGAACCATTGAAATTACAATGGGGTCAAATCAACAAGCTAATTTTGAAACCCTTACCACACTTTTACAAACCTTAGCAGAGAGAGACGGAGTGGATTTTTATGCTATGAATACAGGCTTAACACCCAATGGAATTGATTTGGGTAGTAGTCTTTTTTCTCCCATCAGACAACCTAAACCTTTAATGCTCACAGGATTAAATATCAATCCGAATGATGCAGGGGAGATTTGGCATTTATTAGATACCCGTGTAAATATTCCCCTCACGATGGCGGACATTACGCAAGCCAACCGCATGAATTTGGAGAAATATAATACCTTAATTCTTTCGAGTGGAGATTTTAATACGCTTGAAGAAGAGAAAATCAAGTCGTGGGTGCGGGCAGGTGGTGTATTAATTGCCATGACCGATGCCGTGAATTGGGTTGCGTCCAAGGGACTTTCGCCCGTGAAAATCAAGACGATTCCTGCTGATACTTTGTCTCCAAAACCTTACGCTTTGGCGGAAAGATACAGAGGTGCTCAACAAATTTCTGGAGCGATTTTCCAAGTAAAAATTGACCCAACCCATCCGATTGGTTATGGCTATAAAGACCAAACATTGAGCGTTTTTAGAGATAATTCTATCTTCTTAGAAAAACTTAAAGACCCGTACAATGCTCCGCTGATTTATACCAATGAGCCTTTGGTAAGTGGTTATATTACTGAAAGAAGCAAGAAAATGTTGAAAAATACGCCTTCGGTGGTGGCAACAAGTTATGGCTCAGGCAAAGTAATTGTAATGACGGATAACCCTAATTTCAGAGCCTTTTGGTATGGCACAAATAAGCTATTTTTAAATGCCATTTTCTTTGGTTCAACTATTCTTTCGGGTGTTCGGGGTGGGGATGAGTAAGGGATATAATTCTTTACAATAAGCTAAATTAACTAAATAAGTCTGTATTAATTCAAATGATTATGTTTGAATTAATACAGACTTATTGCTTACGTCCAAAAGATATGTATATAAAAATTAGAGGCTTATCTTTTAAACATATTTTCAAAACTTAAAAACTCAATCCATCCAAAAAATTACTTACCGAGACAATGTATTTCGATTCATTATTTCCTAAACGCATTTTCAAGTGATAATTTCCTCCTGACAAATAATATAAAGGCTTCAAAACACCTGTTTGCGTGGCTTCGCTATATTTGTAATCGCAAGGAATGCCCATTCCTGTTTCAGTCGTCAAAATTGGGACTAATCTACCATCACCCGTTTTGATGTGAATCACGTTATTTCCTTCGGTTTGTAAACATTTCACCATCTCTTGTGGTGCTGGGAGTGCTTCCAAGGTAATTTTTACAGGAGCATAAACAATAGTTTTATCCGATTCGTCTTCTTCCAAAATACGGTAATATTTAGTACCAATATAACTCTTACCATCAACAAAAGTATATAACTGCCTTTCATCCTGGCTTATTTCAACCACAACCTGTTTTAAATCAAAAAAAGTCTCTTTGTCGTGACTAATTTGAATGACATATCGTTTTGCTTGATGCCCAACCGCACTTACCCACGTTAATTTTGCCTTATAAGTGTCATCTAAAACAATCTTCAACGAAATTTTTGAGTTGTTAATAAACTTAATTGGCTCTGATGAAATTCTAAGAATCGGAGTAGCCAATCTTAATTCATCAAAGGGCTTAACATCAAAAAACTTATACTCCTTATTAATTAATAATCTGAATGGTTTTGCTGGAATGGCAAAAGTGGCACTAATGAGAAAAATCATTAATGCGAAAGAAAGGGTTGTCTTTTTCATGGGTTATTTTACAACTTGTTAGTGTCCCAAAATAATTAACAAAACTTGTACCAATTCTTATAAACTCATCAAAATATTCTTAATATCTGCCCGTTTTTGATAGTTTTCGTCAAAATGAACGAGTAGAGATGAATAAATTATTTAATTTCAGTTCCTAATAAATAGGCAACTTTCTATGCTTTCATAGTAACACTATTTTGTCGTAAATAGTCGTAAATAATAGAAAAGGTAACTTTTGGTTTTCTCCAATGCTTAGTCTTTGGGTATCTGGTGAAAATGCTTGACAATATGCTAATCGTCAGAATAAATGTTAATATTTTCTTCATACCTTGAATAATTTTTAGTTTAATAAAAACAAATATGTTTGAATTTATCTTAGTAGAATGTAAGAGGGCTAACATTAAAAAATTGTTTTCACAATCCATTTTTAAGCCTTATTTTTACATCATAAAACAATCTAACAGGCTAATTTTGTGAATATTCCAAGATTTTCTTAAAAGATATTCATTTATTCTATCATTCACTCATTCTATCATTAATATTCCAATGACAACAGCAACTTTCACACTCGAAAGAGACCTTGAAATTTTTAACTTAATTAATCAAGAAGCACACCGTCAAGAATACGGTTTGGAATTGATTGCTTCTGAAAATTTTACTTCAAAACAAGTCATGGAAGCCCAAGGCTCAGTTTTGACTAATAAATATGCCGAAGGACTTCCAGGCAAACGTTATTATGGAGGTTGTGAAGTGGTTGACCAAGTTGAAAACATAGCTATAGATCGTGCCAAAGCACTTTTTGGTGCAACATGGGCAAACGTACAACCACACTCAGGAGCTCAAGCAAATGCAGCCGTATTTCTATCATTTTTGAATCCTGGCGATAAAATTCTTGGTTTTAACCTCGCCCACGGTGGACATCTTTCGCATGGTTCGCCCGTGAATTTTTCGGGTAAATATTTCCAAGCATTCTTCTATGGTGTTGAGCAAGAAACAGGTTTGATTGATTGGGATAAAGTGGAAGCAACTGCTTTGAAAGAACAACCAAGACTAATTATTTGTGGTGCATCAGCCTACTCTCGTGATTGGGATTATGCACGTTTGCGTTCAATTGCGGACGAAATCGGAGCAATACTTTTAGCCGATATTTCTCATCCATCTGCATTAATTGCGAAGGGATTATTGAACGACCCAATGCAACATTGCCATATCGTTACAACCACAACCCATAAAACTTTAAGAGGTCCACGTGGCGGTTTGATTATGATGGGCAATGACTTCGTGAACCCATTTGGCTTGACAACTTTGAAAGGGGAATTAAAAATGATGTCAGCTTTATTAGACGGTGGCGTTTTCCCAGGCACACAAGGTGGACCTTTGGAACACGTGATTGCAGCAAAAGCCATTGCATTCGGAGAAGCCATGACTGACAATTTCCAAGATTATGCAGAACAATTACAACGCAATGCGAAAGTAATGGCTCAAGGATTTGTGGATAAAGGCTATAAAATTATTTCAGGAGGTACAGATAATCACTTGATGCTCATTGATTTACGTCCAAAAGGATTAACGGGTAAATTGGCTGAAAATACGTTGGTGAAGGCAGACATCACCATTAACAAAAACATGGTTCCGTTTGACGATAAGTCACCATTCGTAACTTCGGGTATGCGTGTAGGAACTGCCGCTATGACCACTCGTGGCATGAAAGAACCAGAAATGTTGCATATAGTGGAGTTGATTGATAGTGTTTTGATGAACCACGACAACGAAACTTTCATCGGTTCAATAAAGTCAGAAATCAATAAATGGATGGAAGCATTTCCGCTTTATGTTTAATTTCATTTAGAGTTAAAATATTTTAGCCACGAATGCATGAATAAAATAAAATTCGTGCATTCGTGGCTAACTTTTTATCACAAATCATTAATAATTTTCACCAACTGATTCTTCTGAACAACACCCGATTGTCTCCATAAAATTTCTCCCCTTCTGAAAAGAATTAATGTGGGAACTCCTTGAATTTTATAGGTTTCCGCAGTCGTAGGAGCTTTATCGACGTCAATTTTTATGACTCTAACTCGGTCGCCCATTTGAGAAGCAAAGTCTTTAAGAATGGGCAACATTGTTTTGCAAGGACCACACCATGTAGCAAAGAAATCTACTAAAACGGGTGTGTCTCCATTAATTATATCCGAAAAAGTTTCTGTATTTTCTTTCATTTTGAGTTCAAGTTAATTTGCTATGAATTACGTTAAAATTCTTGCATTAATGGCAAATAGTTACATTGTAATAACAAAATCAAATTAAGATTCGTGCATTGTGGCTGAAATTTATATCACAAAAAAAAACCCTCAGTTCACACTGAAAAGGCTTTTTCTTATTATATTTGAAATTACTGTCCTAATAAAACTTCAAGTTCTTTCTTGAATTCAATCAATAACGTTTCTTTCATTGAAATTTTGCGTTTTTGTGTATTGATTTTGTTCATAACCAATTTATCACCCATCTGACCGTTATATTGAGAATCAGTAATGAAAGCATCCAATTCGTTTTTCTCTTTTTTGGTCATATAATCCATTTGATTAATCATGATTTTTAATTGCTCAACCCTTGGTTTTTCGTCTAATGCCGGGTGACGGTAACTTATTACACGCAAGAGATAATTCATTTCAAAAATCTTATCACAAACATTTCTGAAACGCTCGGCAATACTGCGATCAAGTGTTTTGGTTTGTGCTGCCAACTCTTTCCATTTTACTAAGTAACCTTTCGCTTTTTCAGAAGTAGATGGAATATCTGATTGTAGTCTCAATAATCCTTCCAATTCAGTCGTCATTTCCTTCATTTGCTGAACCCGTGGGTCAATTCTAATAGTAGTAACGATGCCTTTTTCACGGTTATAACGCTCGAAGAAGAAATCGTTAGAACGCTTGAATTGCTTCCAAAGCAAACTTTGCTTCTTTGGTGGAACATTAGCAATCGTTTTCCATTCACGTTGCAAGTTTTTGATGGTTTCAAAAGCCACATCAACGTCTTTTTCATAACGAAGATTACGTGCATCATCCACAATGCGTTGCAGTGTCGCTAATTTCTCGTCGATAATTCTGTTTTTCTCAGAATAATATTCACGACGACGAACGAAGAACTCATCAACGATTTCATCAAATTCACCTTCTACTCCATCTTGAAGATTTTTATCTACAGGACCTGTTTTCAACCATTTGGCTTTAATTTCCATGATGGTTTCTGTAGCAACTGCCCAGTCTTCAATCTTTCCAGCTTCTCTAACTTCCTCAATTAATGCCTTTTTGATTTCCAGGTTTTTGATTTGATTATTTAAAATCAATTCACGAAGTTCCAATTCCAAGCCGTCCAAACGTTCGAGCAGAGGAATGAAATTTCCAAGACCATCAAATTCCGTGAGACTTTTGCGGAGTTGTAGGAGTTTAGTCAAATATGACCCTTTGTTTTGGGCTTCTTCGACTTGTTCAAACAGGGTGCTTACTTTGTTTTCAGCGATAGAGAAGCGATTAATAAAGTATTGTAGTGCTTCTTCTTCTGTGTTTCTTACGACACCAATTTGGCGTTCATCGTACTCAGCATAGCTTTTCAGATAAACTTTACCTTCTTTACAGTAGCCATACTCGGCGGGGTTCTTAATTGTGTTTTCCATTGGTTTACATTACATGAATAGAGTTTCTGGCAAGGCTCATTACTCTAAGGGATTCATGGTTTAGGTTAATTAAATGTTTTAGTAGCTTTATTAACGCTTTAAACAGTTTGATTTGCAAATAATTTTGATGCAAGTTACTGATTTTCAATAAAAAATCTAATCTTTTATCCACATAATCCATTGAGTGGTTGTTTTTTTAAGTAAAAATATCACTTAGTATCTCATAAATCACAACAACTACGCCAAAAAATATTTTTTATGTGAAACCCATCACTGTCCACCTATCTTTCAACAAAGCGAATAATTATTTTCCCCAATCAAGCATACTCGTTTTTTTATTAAAAAGTCTATCAATATAATAGCTTCTTCGGGATGTTTTATTACAATCTTTTGAATCTCCAATATTATAAAGGCATGGTTGGTAAGATCCATAACTTTTGCTACGCATAAACCTAACATCCGCACCATTCGGGAATAAATCATCACGATGATTACGCCCCAAAAGACAATGTCCCAATTCGTGAAAAACTAAGGCTTCTCGATTTTGTTCGACCGTCCCCGCCTAACAAGTGAAATCTTTTTTGATTTTTATAGTTCGCTATCCCTCCAATGCCTGCTGCTTAGCGTACTTTCCCTCAGAAGTTATCGAAAGAAGAATCAGAAATCATGAATAGGTTTTCGGATTTAATGTCAATTCTACATTTTCTTGCCTCTTAAGCGAAGGATGTAACGTAAACTTGCAAGTCTTTATTAATTTGGTAAAACCGTTGATTCAAGCGACTGTTTTTGACAGGATAATATGGAGATGTACAAGAACAGCAGTAATAATTTTTTCATAGATACAATTGTTTTATGAATTTTACGAATATCAAGTAGGAATCAAGGTGTTGGCTTATTAATAACACATTAAACTATTGTTTATGTGTTTTGAATTGTATTGACAATTGGTTGGATATGCATAAGTGGGTTATTGTTAGATTTTCACTAATGATATTATTGGGTGATTTACTGGTGTTTTTAGTATTGATTATTTTGCTTCAACTTTTGTTAGATTCTAATCTTCAATTTTGTCCATTATAAATTGCATTATTTGGGGATAAAATTGTTTTGGGGATATTTGTTTTGCATTTCATTTATAATTTTCCAAATACTGTTTATTTTTTTCAAGGTGTAATGGTATTG
>JAYVIV010000025.1:0-5059 GCA_043769985.1 Arcicella sp. | reverse complement strand
TGTAAATTAAATTATTCCGAAACTTCATCCATTTCCAGAATGTTTGAATCTAAGGGTTATGAGAAGGTAGAATTTAACCAAAAGCCAGATATTTTTATTGTTAATACTTGCTCTGTGACTGAAAATGCGGACAAGAAGTGTAAAAAAATTGTAAGAGAAGCCAATAAAATTAATCCCGATGGGTATGTAGCAATCATTGGTTGTTATGCTCAATTAAAACCTGAAGAAATCGCTAATATTGAGGGTGTGGACGCTGTTTTAGGTGCTGCTGAAAAATTCCAATTAATTGATTTGTTGGATGGTTTTGTGAAAGAACCAAGGCAAAAAAAAGCAAAGATTTATAATCAAAATATTGAGGAAGCCATTGATTATCATACCTCCTACTCCTTAAATGACCGTACTCGTACATTTTTGAAAGTTCAAGATGGTTGTGATTATCCTTGTGCGTATTGTACGATACCACTCGCACGAGGTGCAAGCCGTTCTGATACCATTGAAAATATTATTAGAGCTGCCCATGAAATTGCTGAAAGTGGTGTAAAAGAAATCGTTTTAACGGGTGTAAATATTGGCGATTTTAGCCCCCCAGCCCCCAAAGGGGGAGTTTTAAACGGTCATAAAAAGGAAAACTTCTTAGACTTGATAAAAGCATTGGATGAAGTTGAAGGCATTGAAAGATTTAGAATTTCTTCTATTGAACCCAATCTTTTAACAAACGAAATTATCGAATTTGTGGCTCAATCAAAACGTTTTGTGCCTCATTTTCATATTCCTTTACAATCGGGTTCAAACAAGATTTTAGGCTTAATGAAACGCCGATATAAGCGAGATTTATATGTGGATAGGGTTGCGAAAATTAAGGAATTAATGCCTCATTGTTGTATAGGTGTGGATGTTATTGTAGGTCATGCGGGAGAAACAGACGAAGATTTTTTAGAGACTTACAACTTTCTTAATGAATTAAATATCAGCTATTTACACGTTTTTACGTACTCGGAAAGAGAAAATACTGCGGCTTTATTAATCAAACCAGTTGTTCCTCAACACAAACGTGCTGAACGTTCAAAGATGTTACATATTTTATCGGATAAAAAACGTAGATATTTTTACGAACAACAAATTGGAAAGGAGTTTACGGTTCTTTTTGAAGAAGATATTGAGAATGGGATGATGCAAGGTTTTACCGAAAATTATGTAAGAATAACGGCTAAATACGACCCGCTTTTGATTAATGAAACGAAATTAGTATTACTGTCTTCAATTAATGAAAATATGTTGGTGGAGGTGGAAGAAGTTGATGTTTTTGAGGTTCATTAAAATTTTAAATTTAACGCAGGCTGGGTTTTGAACCCAGCCTGCGTTTCACACAACTATTTAACAGGCATCAAACGAAAAACCATCCCAGGATTTTCAGTTCCTACATACAAGTACCCATCCGTTCCCATCTCAATATTTCTCATTCTTCCGATATTTACCAACAACTTTTCGTGACCCGTGATTCTATTGCCCTTCATGATGCTTCGGTCTAAATAATTGAATCTTAATGAGCCAATTAATAGACTATTTTTCCATGTTGGATATTTATCACTATCGACGAAAACCATTCCACTTGGTGCGATTGAAGGCGTGAAATAGTCCTCTGGTTGCTCCATTCCTTCTTTTTTAGAAATATCTGTTATTGGTTTTCCATTGTAATTAATTCCATAAGAAATAACGGGCCAACCATAATTTGCTCCTTTTCTAATCAAATTTATTTCATCTCCTCCACGTGGTCCATGCTCATTTTCCCACATATCACCCGTTTGAGGATTAAGTGCCAAACCTTGAGGGTTTCTGTGTCCATAGCTATATATGCTTTCTCTATTTTTCTCTTTTCCAACAAATGGATTATCTTTTGGTATTGTTCCGTCATCGTTCAGTCTATGAACTTTACCATTATCGTTTTCTGTGCTTTGAGGAAATTCTTTTTCCATCCCTCTTTCACCGACCGTGAAGTACATAAAACCCTTTTTATCAAACTTAATTCTCGAACCAAAATGGTGCTTTGTTTTTGTATAAGGAGAGGCTTCAAAAATCTCTTGAACCTCTGTTAGTTCATTATCCTTAATCTTAGCTCTTATGATTGCTGTCGTGGTTAATTTTTGGTTATTATCTTCTTTAAATTTTGAATACGAAATATAAACCCAACCATTTTCAGCGTATTTTGGATGAAGCTCAATATCTAAAAGTCCCCCCTGACCTTCTGCAAGTGCTTTTGGAGAATTTTTGATAATCGTTTTATTTTGTTTTGAATCTACTCTATACAAAACTCCAACTCTATCCGTAATCAAAAAATTACCGTCAGGCAATTGAGCAAAACCCCATGGACTTTCAAAACCAGTGGCGATGGTATCTAATGAAACTGACATATTTTCTGATTTGAAAACATTGGAAGTTGGTTTGTTTGATACCTTATATTCGTTTACTTTTCCGATGTATTTGGTAATTTCTTCAGCTAATAAATTAATATCTTTTTTATCTACTACCCCTTTCCAAGCGGGCATTCCTAAATCTAAATAACCATTTGTAATACTGGCAGTAACCTCTTCTTTTGATGTTCCATGTTTCCAAGAACGATCAACGAAGGCCTCGATTTTTTCACCGTGACAGCTTGAACAATATTGAGTAAAAACCTTTGCAGGTTCAGTTACTGCAGATTCTGATTTTTTAGGCTTAGACAATTGTACAAAACTGGCAAATAGAACGCCAATTGACAATATGGGTATTAGGGATTTATTCATGATTCTATAATATATTTTTGTTGATTTTGGATTGAATAATAAATTTACACAATACATTTTATTTACTTGTTATTTTATGACCTTATAGCTACTTTAAATATCATAAAATCATAAAAAAATAGTACCTTGAATTAAAATTAAAACCCCAATTTATCAACATGAAGAAAACCCTTATACTTGCCTCACTATTCTTGTTTTCTGTAAGTATTTATGCCCAAAAGAAAACAGCAAAAGAATTAAAAGTACCTTCTAATCAATTACTTACAGACATAAAAATCGAAAGTCTGCGAAAAGAAATGATTGAAGAAATTGACAAAAAAGCCTTGTTTACCGCTCAACTCAATGACCAACTTTTTAGTTATGCCGAATTGGGTTTTCAAGAATTTGAAACCTATAAATTATTAACAAATCTCCTTGAAAAAGAAGGTTTTACCATCGAAAGAGGATTATCTGGAATCCCGACGGCTTGGATGGCAAAATGGGGAAGCGGAAAACCTGTCATTGCGGTTGGTTCAGACATTGATTGTATTCCAAAAGCCTCGCAAAAACCTGGCGTTGCCTACCACGACCCAATCGTGGAAGGTGCTCCTGGACACGGTGAAGGGCATAATTCGGGTCAGGCTTTAAATATTACTGCCGTTTTGACCTTGAAGAAAATCATGGAACGAGAGAAGATTTCAGGTACATTGATGCTGTGGCCCGGGGTTGCGGAGGAGTTGGTGGGTGCGAAGGCGTATTACGTGCGTGATGGACATTTCAAAGATATTGATGCTTGTATTTTTACTCATGTAAACAGTAATCTTTCCGTAAAATGGGGCGATGTCGGTTATAATGGTTTGGTTTCCGTGAAATTTAATTTTGAAGGAGAAGCCGCCCATGCTGCCATGAATCCGTGGAGAGGAAAATCTGCCTTGGATGCCGTGGAATTGATGAATGTAGGTTGGAATTTCAAACGTGAACATCTTGGATTAACCCAACGTTCGCATTATGTGATTACCAACGGAGGCGACCAACCCAATGTTGTGCCTTCAAAAGCTCAGGTTTGGTATTATTTTAGAGAAAGAACGTACCCCAAAATCAAGGAATTATTTGAGTTTGGAAAGAAGATTGCGGCGGGTGCTGCCATGATGACCGACACCAAAGTGACCCATGAAGTGGTGGGTTGTGCTTGGCCCGGGCATTTCAATAAACCAATGGCTGAAAATGCTTTTGAACACATTAAAAGGGTGGGTTTGCCTACTTGGTCGGCGGAAGACCAACTCTTAGCAACGGCTACTCAAAAGGAACTCAATGCCCCCAAAAAGAACGGATTAGCCATGAAAGTTGATTCTACGACCGAACCAGAAGCCATAAAAATGGGGGGAGGTTCGGATGATATTGCGGATATTTCTTGGACGATGCCGACCATCGTTTTGGGTTATCCTTCCAATATTCCAGGTTTGCCAGGGCATCATTGGGCAAATGCCATTTCGATGGCAACGCCCATTGCACATAAGGGTTGCACGGCAGGGGCAAAAGTAGAGGCTTTGACTTTATTGGATTTATTCGTAAAACCAGATTTGCTGACAAACGCTTGGAAATATTACCGTGAAGAGCAAACGCAAACCGAAAAATACGAGCCATTAATTGCCCCAAGCGACAAACCAGCCATTACGATTAACAAGGAAATTATGGAAAAATTCAAACCCGAACTCCAAAAATTTTATTACGACCCAACGAAATATAAAAGTTATATGGAACAATTGGGGATAAAATATCCTACGGTTCGGGGGAATTAGAAAGGATTTTGTTCTGAACGAAGTGGTGTGTGCTTCGTTCAGAATAATTTTTTTAGAGGTTTTCTATTTCTGTTTCAGAAAGACCTGTAACACTTGAAATGAATTCATTTGAGTAGCCATTTTCTTTCAAGACTTTTGCAGCTCTAAACGAAGCGAATACTTTTCCTCTTTCGTATGCTTCATCCAAAATCATTTTATTAGTTTTCATGTTTTGAATTAGTTTTATTCTCCAATAAATTTTTCATAACTATCCGATTTCACTTTATCAATTTTATAATTTCCAGTATCATCTTTTTGGATAATTACACTGTCAAAACCTAATTCATTCATTTTTTCGATTGTTGCCAATTCTCCTTCTTGTAAATTGAAAACCTTGCGTAAAAGCCAATCTGACATTGCTTTGTTTGGATTTGTCATTAAGGCTTTTGAATTACTGCATTCCATTGATAATTAGACATTTATAAAGTTTAAATAATCTATTTCCCCATCAATCACTTTATA
>JAYVIV010000024.1:0-6024 GCA_043769985.1 Arcicella sp. | reverse complement strand
GAGGTTTGAGGTTTGAGGTTTGAGGTTTGAGGTTTGAGGTTTGAGGTTTGAGGTTTGAGGTTTGAGGTTTGAGGTAAGAAAAATCGGATTTTGCTATTTTAAGTTCCATGATTACAAGATATTTTAAAACTTTTTGAATTATTTTACCTCATACCTACTACCTCATACCTACTACCTCATACCTACTACCCCATACCTACTACCTCATACCTAAACCCTAAAATAATCCTAAATTTTTGGCACAACTTTTGTACTTCTACTAATTAACCACGCAATTCCGCCAAATAGCTGGAAAAAAAATTAATTATTGCGTTTAGTTATAGTTGGGCACAATAATTAATATCAAGTATTTTAGATTTCTAAACGTAGATTTCTAAAACTAATTGACAAAAATCTAATCTTTTTGCCGCCACGAGAAGCATTTGGATGAAGCTAAGGAGTTTGAATTCTCCTGATTTTTCAAGAGAATTCAAACCAAAAGCCTTGATATAGCTGAACCAATTCTTTGAAAAATAATGTGGCGGAATTCTAAGTATAATTCCTTTCTCGCAGATTTTCTCTGCAAAAATTTTCCACGTTATTCATCGTTTTTAGTTTCTGCAAAAAATTGTTTTCTGTTGTATATTTTCTATTTATGACCGTTTACAAATTGACAAAATTTCCCTGAAGAAAGGAACAATTTAAAATGTTTTTGGGCTTTTTTATAGGGCAATCTTCGGGAAATACCTGAAGAGGGTGGAAAGTTTTGTGTGCTGCAATGTGTTGGAGGACACAAGACAACGACAGCAAAACTGTCAATTCCAAAACCGTATTACCACAGAGGAGGTAGGATAACTTGACTAAGAATGTTGGCGGACTTTTTGAAATCAAAATCCTACCCACCCTTTGTACTTAAGAAATTAGAAATAATAATCCTTACTTATACAAAAGTTTATTAACTCAAACCCATAATACGACCCTGTTTAGCTTCGGCTTTTCAGGGTTTTTTTATTCAAAATCTTTCTCATTCTGATTTATAATTTTTCCATCGGCTAATTCTATTTTTCTGTCACTTGGTCTTCTAAACCCAATATTTTTAGTTTTTCATAAGCCCGATATTCAATTTCTTGGTGACAGTAATTCCCTAATTTTCGAGTTGGAATCATGATTTTTTTAGGCATGAAAATTTGGGTAACAAGTAATTAAATTGAAAAATAAAGCCAATGTGTTCATTTATAATGGCGGCTAATTCATCGGTGTTCTTGACCGTTATTTTCTTTCCTTTGATGAACATACTATTTAAGCGACATTGGGTTTTACTGTAAATTGATAATTTTCAGGCAATTAAGCTCCGAATATCGAACATCGAAATACGAAAAACTACTTAAAACCGTATCTTTGTCAATAAAAATCAACATAATGTACAGATTATTTACTTTGCTCTTAACCTTAAATTCGGTTGTAATTTTCGCTCAAACCGATACAACCACAACCTCAAAAGAACTCGCACCCGTAACGATTTCTTCCTCCAGATTTATCACAAAAGATATTCAAATACCCCTTTCAATTACGGTTATTGACCAGTCAAGATTGCAAGTTGGGCAGTCCAAAATATCCCTTTTTGAATCTCTGGGAGCAGTTTCAGGCGTTTTTGCAACGAACTCCGAAAACTTTGCCCAAGATTTACGCATCTCCATTCGTGGCTTCGGAGCAAGAGCAGCTTTTGGGATTAGAGGCATAAAAATTATATCAGATGGCATTCCAGAATCCATTCCCGACGGCACGGCAAAAGTGGGAAATTTAGACGTGGGAATGATGGAACGCATGGAAGTAATTAAAGGGCCATCGTCGGGTTTGTATGGCAATGCTTCGGGTGGTGTGATTAGTCTATTCTCAGAAAACCCAAAAGAACATTTTGCCGAATTTCAAGCCAATTTTGGGGCTTACGGATTGCAACGCTATCAATTCAAAACGGGTCAGGAAATTGGGAAAGTCATATATTTTTTCTCAGCCTCACGCTTATTAAGCACAGGCTACCGTGACCATAGCTCAATCGAGCGTAATTTTTTGAACGGAAAATTGGTTTATAATTTTACGGAGAAAAATAAGTTGACATTTTTAGCTAATTATATCGACAGTCCAAGGGCAGAAGACCCAGGAGCTTTGATACAGTCGGAAGTTGATAAAAATCGTCAGCAAGTTCGCCCTCAAAATATCACGTTTGATGCTTCCGAAACTTTTAAACAGAAGAGAATTGCCTTGATTTATGACCATGTTTTTAATGAAAAACATCAAATAAATGCCCGAGGGTTTTATTTAAATCGTGATTTTTCAAGCCGTCAAGCCTTGCAACCAAGTGGACAAATTGCTTTCAATCGTAATTTTTGGGGAGGAGGATTCAATTACCAATTCACTACCAGAAATTATCGCTTAAAAACAGGATTAGACCTTGAAAATCAACAAGATAACCGTCAGCGTTATGATAATTTATCAGGGAAAGAAGGGACTTTAAAACTTGACCAATTAGAAGAATTTAGAAATATTGGGATATTTTTATTACAAGAATTCGATATTATTCCAAAATTAAAATTATCACTAAATACTCGTTTTGATGATATTCGTTTAGAGATTTCGGATAGATTTCTTTCGGATGGCAATCAATCTGCCACCCAATCTTTTAAACGATTCAGTCCGATGGCTGGGCTGTCGTTCTCTCCTACCCTTTCACAAGCTGTTTTCGCCAACGTTTCAACGAATTTTGAAACTCCATCTTTGAATGAATTATCGAATAATCCAACGGGTTTGGGAGGGTTCAATCCAGACCTAAATCCTCAAAAATCAAGGAATTATGAAGTGGGTTACAAAGGAATCTTAGGTAAGAAATTCAGAGCCGATATATCCTTATTTTACATTGAAGTTGAGGATGAAATTGTGCCTTATCAACTACCAAATCAAGTCGGGAGAACCTATTTCAGAAACGCAGGATTATCAGAAAGAAAAGGTTTAGAGATGGGTTTGACCTATAAAATTCGTTCAGGATTAACGACTTATTTCAACTATACTTACTCAGATTTCAAGTATAAAAACTACATCACAACGGCAGGAAAATTTGATGGAAATGTACTACCAGGAATCCCCAGACACAATATTTATGGCGAAATCAGGTACTTCCCACGCATCGGAATGTATGCCATTGCACAGATAAGAAGCATTGGAGAACTGTATGCAGATGATGCCAATTTGACAAAAAATAACAGTTATGCAACCGTGAATTTAAGAGTGGGTTACAGTAAGCAAATCAAGCGTTTAACAATTGAACCTTTCATCGGCATTAATAATTTATTCAACGAAATCTATAACGCAAATATTCAGATAAATGCCGCTTTCAATCGCTATTTTGAACCAGCGGCGGGAAGTTTTGTGTTTGGTGGATTGACGGTTCGGGTTGGGAAATAAGACAAACACATTAGACCACGGATTGTACGGATTAAACGGATTTACACGGATTTTTTGATGTGATTCTGATTAAATTATTGCACTACTTCTAATGATTAAACCAAACATTTTATCTGTGTAAATCCGTTTGATCTGTACCATCCGTGGTCTAATTTCGTCAAATCTGTGGTCTAATTTATCGTAGCATTTTTTACGATTTATCCAAAAACTCTCTTACCTTTGCAATCCGAATTACAAACTGGGGGCGACCGGTATTGACAGCTTGTGCGGTTCGGTAGTAAGCACGTCGGGAGTTGGTCTTGACCTCCCGTAAATAATCAGTCCAAACAAACAATCGGCAATACTCAGTATGCCATGGCAGCCTAATTCTTAATTGAATTACGTTTTGAGTAGTCTCAATTAGATTGTGACTATTCGCCACCTCCCACTCCGCTAAACTTTGCCGTGGAGATTTGGGGGGACGCTTCGCAAAGTCGAATGTTGTGATTTCTCTAAGCAAACATTTAGTACAGAGAGGATAAGGATGGAAGTTGGTCTGGCTTGAACCTTGACTGTCTCGAAAAAATAATCAAGACTAAACGTGTAGAAAGTTGCTGAGTTCCTTGTCTGGACGAGAGTTCGAATCTCTCCGTCTCCACAAAAAACCCTTCAAATTTAACGATTTGAAGGGTTTTTATTTTACTCCTTGATTAATTTTACCACGCTGCTTTTTTCTTCATCCCCAACCCTCAAAAAATACACACCTTTAGACATTTTATCTACTGAAATCGTTTGAATACGGTTTTTGATGATTTCATTCTGCTGAACTCTTCCAGTAATATCCATTAAAATTGCCTCATAATTTTTACCCGAAAAATCATTCATTTCAAGCGTAATTTCTTTGTTTGTGGGATTTGGATATACTTTGAAAAAATTAGCAACTTCCGCTTGAACCCCTAAAATCTTATACAAATTCGGAATTCCATACCCCAAAATTTTATCGGGTTTATCTACCTGACTACCCGACTTTCTGATATTTTCCATCACCTGCATAGCCGTCAGCGTTGGATTAGCTTGCCAATATCCCGCCACCATTCCACACAAAATGGGCGAAGAGAAAGATGTTCCATTACTGACCGAAAAATTTCCACTGGGGTCAATAATAGCGGCACTCAGCCCCATAGCCACCACGTCAGGTTTAATTCGTTTATTGGTCGGAATACCCAAAGAGCTAAAATAGGCATATCTTTTATTGGCATCAACCGCCCCAACACACAACACAGAATCAGCATCTGAGGGCGTTGAAATGTATTTCCAAGATTTGTCTCCATCATTGCCTGCACTGATAACGCACACAATGCCCACCGCCGCCGCCCAATCTGCCGCACGAGCCGCAATGGTCGTATTGCCATCCAATTCTGCGTAGGTATGAGTTGTTTTGGCATCATCAAAATCGGTATAACCCAACGATGAATTAATCAAATCAACTCCTACGCTATCGGCATATTCCACGCCCAAAAGCCAGTTGATTTCTTCAATGATATATTCGCCGCCTGCTTGCTCTGTCCTCAACAACAGATAGGAAGCCTTGGGAGCAGTTCCCACCATTTTGCCCTCTGCAAACGCTCCCATGCAAGAGAGTACCTCTGTGCCATGCCCTCCATTTTCATAAACTGCCGTTTCTTTATCCACAAAATCATAAGTCCCTACAATTCTCTTTTCATCAAAAAGTGCTTTCAGTCCAGCAATATTATTGGCATTACTAAAACCTTCATCCAAAACTCCAATCATCATTCCTTCGCCCCTAAATCCAGCATCGTGCATTTTATCCACCCCAAGCATCTCATTTTGAATTTTGGCGAAACCATAATCATACGTTTGAGTATTGGAAGTCTCAAATTTAGATTTTGTTCTTGCCGTACGAATCTTGGGGTTATCAACCGTTCCGTTGACCTCCAAACCCTTCACAAAAGGTAGTTTTAAAATCGTTTGTAAATTTGCATCGGTGGTTTTGATTAAAGCTGCATTCATCCAACGAGAGGTAAACATCACTCTCGCACCTGTTTTAGTAATCTCAGAAATATAGGATGGATTAACAGGCAGATCACGAGCTTTGACAGTAATATTCTGTTTCTGCCGACGATTAATTGAACGCTGCGAAAGAAATTCCAAAGGTTTCGCAACCGAATATGGAGAATTTACTTTGTCTTTGAAGGTGATAAGATATTTTGCGGGTAATTGAGCCTCAGAATTAAAAATGAAAAATGAATAATTAAAAATGAAAATCACAATCATTTTCTGAAAAAAACCTAATTTTCTTGAACTACTGAATAATCTATAAACTACATCAGCTAACTTATAATTTTTACTTTTTAATTTTTCATTATTATTCATTGTTTCTGAATTTTAAAATGTGTTTAGTCCCAAAATCTATTTTCCCTTTTCCCAGGCAATTGCCTACATTGCAATACGATACATTCGTTTTTTCCTGATAAACCATTCCAATACCCACTGCATAAACTTCTACTCTCCTTTTTAAATCAACCAAAGTTGAATCATTTTGTTGAATTACTGAAAAGGTATTTTCAAATTTCTGTCCATTTGTTTGAA
>JAYVIV010000023.1:0-7365 GCA_043769985.1 Arcicella sp. | reverse complement strand
CTATCTTTCTCCGCCTCAATAACAGGAATTGGAATAGTAATCTCAGCGGTTACTACCTCTTTTGAAGCCTGAAAAATTCTAAATTTTGATTCTGGTCCGAACAATAATTCCAATCGATGGGCAGTATTTTCAAGTCCAAATCCCCCCGAATCGGTTGTTTCAAGCGTGCCAGTATTGCTAATATTTATCAATACTTTTTTACCCATAATCTTAGTCTCAATGCTCACAAAGCCTCCTTTTACGGGTTTTGAGACCCCGTGTTTAATGGCATTTTCAACCAAAGTCTGCAACAACATCGGTGGCACTTGCACGGTTAAAGTTTCGGGATAAATATTTTTACGAATCTGCAAACGTTCTTCGTAACGGATTTTTTCAAGGGCCAAATAATCGTCCACCGTTCTCATTTCTTCCGAAAGCGAAACCGTTCTGCGTCTGTCTGCCAGCAGTGAACTCCGTAAAATATTGGATAATTGCGTTACTGCTTTTTGAGCTTTATCGGGGTCTTCAAGGATTAATGCCCGAATACTATTGAGGGCATTAAACATAAAATGCGGATTCATTTGAGCCCTCAAAACCTTCGATTCTGTTTCTTTTACCGATGATTCCAAGCGAATTTTATCTACTTCAACTTCCGATTTTCTCTCAAAATAATGAGAAGCATAATAAAAAAGTGTCCAAATCATGAGCGGTTTAGCCCAACTGAAAATATATTGTAGAATAAAGAAGAACGACCATAAATTGGCATCTTCGTGTTCACGCAAAAGATAAGCATCAAGTGGAATATTGACTAAAGCCATAAAAATAGACATAAATCCAACTGCCAAAATAATGCGTGGAATCACTTTATCAATGCCAATTTCAACCCAACCATACTTTTTAATGATTTTTCTGAAATAATTAGTCATAAACAAGACAATTCCGATATTCAAAACCGCCGCCATAAACCAATCAAGCGACCAACCGTAATTATTGGTGTATATCAAAGTTTCGTTGGTCAACCAAGCCGACCAACCAAAGATTTGCAGTATCCAATATAATTTTGTTCTTGACATAAAATATGTACAACGATTTTCTAAAATCGTGTTTATTAACAGACAACAATTTACCCTAATTCAATCAAAAACATTGAAAAAATTAAGTAAACGGAAAGTAGTATGGATAAACGGATGATTTTGAAAGGCTTTGTCGAACAGATTATTCATTAATTCCCTTTAAATGAGTAATATCGCAGGCTATTTCAACAGTAAATTTTTGTGTTTCGTAGTTATAAATGAGCTTATATAAACACAAATTAAGATGTTCGAAAGTGTCCATTTCGTTGAGAGGACGTTCAAGTAGTAAAGTAAGAAGAATTCGGATTGCTCGCCCGTGCATAGCAATCAAAATGGTTTGTTCTTCAGGGCGACTTAGCAGCAAATCAATGACGGGTTTCTGACGAGCAATTACGTCCTCGGGGCTTTCTCCGCCTTCCGATGTTTTATGTGTTTCGCCCGATATCCAGCTATCAATCAACAGTTTATAATATTCGTTATCTCGATTATTGGGGATTTTGCCTTCACGTACCCCCCAACTAATTTCGTTTAAACCTGTGTGTTGTTCCCAAGGTAGATTTTTTTCTAAAAATTTATTTACCGATTGATGCGTTCTTTTCAAACCAGATGTATAAACTTTGTCGAACGGAATATGTTGATAATGTTGAAAGAATGCCTCTGCTTGTGCCTGTCCCAACTCATTAAGGTCAGAATCCACGCCACTTCCTTGCACCACGCCTTGACGATTGAAATCAGTTTCTCCGTGGCGAATCAAATAAACGGTTTTTGTGGTTGGCTTCTGTGGACGTTGGTCAGACATTGATTATCAATTAATTTGCAAAATATCCGCAAAAGTACGCCATATTATTCAGAACTTAGCTTTGAAGAAGATGCTTTTCGTAAACATTTACGCTTTTTTATTTAACGGTTAAAAATCAGTCTAATCATTTCAAAATTATGATCAATACTTCAGTTTCGCTTGAAAAATTAAACAATATGAGTGCGGGTAATATGGTTGAACATTTGGGGATAGAATTCACCGAAATCACATCTGAATACATCTGTGCAAAAATGCCCGTAGATAATCGCACGAAACAACCTATGGGACTTTTACATGGTGGAGCATCCGTGGTTTTGGCAGAATCTTTGGGGAGCGTTGCCTCTTGGTTATCCTTAGAAAATCCAGAAAAACAAGCGGCTGTAGGCGTTGAAATAAATGCAAATCACTTGAAATCAGCCCGTGAAGGCTATGTTTATGCCAAATGTACAGCCTTGAAAGTTGGCAGAACTATGCACGTTTGGGACATAAAAATTACGAATGAAAGAGAGGAATTGGTCTGCGTTTGTCGGTTGACAACGGCGGTGGTTGAGCAACGTTAAACATAAATTATACTAAATCAACAAAATCAGCGTAATTTTAGAAACGAAACATATTACGCAAATAATGACTAATAATAATTCAGCCTTACAATTCTGGAATAACTTCCAAAAACCCACAAAATTTCTTTATTTATTTTCGTTAAATATTCTCGCTATCTCGCTAATAATCTTTGGTTTAGCCTATTTCTGGGGATTAGAAAACGTGATTCATTGGGACGTTCTGAGTGAATTAGGCGAAGTTCCCATCGTTCTCGACCAATTCAAAGTGGGAGAAGAAACGCTCAGTATTCCTGCCAAAACCTTCACCGTGACAGAACAATTCGTTGCTTCTCCGATGGCAATAAATACGATAGGAAATTATCTGTTTTTAGGGCTTTTCATGATTGGATTTATACTAATTTTATCCGCAATAACTGCCCTTCGTCGCTTCTGGTACTTCATATTTATCGGTTCAGTAATTCTGTTAATTGTCACCTTCAATTTAGGCTTAGTTTTTAATCTTTCCGATAATTATATCAATATCGGAGCCATCATTTTATACATCGGCACAAGCTATTTTTTCCACGCTTTTCGTCCAGATATTGATATTCTCAAACGCTTTTTTGCTTTCTTTTTCATTTCTATTTTGGTTGGAATATCAATCCATTATTTCAGTAAAGTTTCCAATCCATTTCTCCTACTTTCGAGTTACAGAACATCAGGGGCGATGCTTCTTTCAGTAGGTTTTATTTTCTTAATTTCCTACGAAATAGTCAATGGATTTTTAATCATCTCAACTTCCACAAAAGGCACAAAACAATTATTCAACTTTCTGATTATCAGCTTTATATACTTGGTAAACGTTCTGTTAATTTTCCTATACAACAACAAAACAATTGACTGGAATATGATTTATTTGAGTCCGTTTTTGTTGTTAATTATTTCGATAATTTTAGGCATTTGGGGTTTCAGACAACGAAGAAATTTGAGCATTGAAGTGATGGATTTTGAAGAATCGGGAGCGTTCATATACGTGGGTTTGGGTATCATCACACTCGCAACCTGCGGACTTGCCTTCGCCACAGGAAACGACCCAATGGTTGAGGTTTTTGAAGATACCGTAACCTACTCGCACTTAGCAATGGGCATTATGTTTTTGGCGTATGTAATTTTAAATTTTTCAAGTCTTTTTCGTGATGGATTAGAGGTTTATAAAGTCGTTTTCAAGCCTTTCCGTTACCCAATTTGGATGTTCAGAATTATGGCTTTAATTATGGTTGGAGGTTTATTATTGTTCATTGATTTCTTTCCTACCAAACAATTCTCCGCTGCCAGTTATAACGCTTTGGGAGATTATTATGCTACTGAAAAAGACTACAAATTTGCCGAGATTGAGTACAAAATTGCCTCATCCTACGAACCCCGAAATCATAAAACTAATTATGCCTTAGCTTCACTCGCACTAACGCAAGGCGACAACGAAACGGCAGGGGTTTATTTCAGGAAAGCAACTGCCAAAAACCCATCGCCCTTTGATTATGAAGGACTTAGCCGTTCACTTTCGGATGGTGACCAATTTTTTAATGCCATTTTTGTACTAAAAGAAGGCGTACAAAAATTTCCAAAATCGGGTGAATTACAGAATAATTTGGCTTATTTATACAACAAATCAAAATTGCCCGATTCGACTTTGATTTATTACGATTTGGCAATAAAAAACGCAAAAAAACCAGAAGTTCCAGCCAGTAATTTATTGGCATTTTGGGCAAATAATTTAAAAGAAAAGGAAATAAATGAGGTTCTTAGTAATACCGAAGATATCAAGTACAATTCATTTCAAGCCAATAAGTTAGCTTTAGCCCCCCCCGCCCCCGATGGGGGAGCTACCGACCCGAACAATCGGACGAAATTCGATGACGTAACTCCCCCTTCGGGGGCTGGGGGGCTATCGGTGTCCGATTTTGCCTTAATTTACAACCTCTCTCTCCGCCAAAAATCAAATGGTAAATCCTTGCCATTGAGACGCTTAGCTGAATCGGAAGACAACGAGTCTTTATCCGAAGATTTACTTTTTGCCAATGCCCTTCAAGATTATTATCAGGGCGATAAACTCATTGCATTTCAAAATTTTCAGGCTTGGTCGTTGGGAGATTCAACCGATAAAAAAGGAAAATATTATGCTCTTTTATTGAATACATTACTGAAAAAAGAGAAGGCTGAATCCGTATTTATTACCGACATAAAAGACTCAACTGGACAAGGTTTAAAACGTTATCCCCTGAATGAAAAAGTGATTGAAAAAGCCGTAGCAATTTTCAATAAAAATAAACAACCCGAAAAGGCTTATGATGCCATTTCAAGAGCCATTGCTTGGCGAAAAGATTCTCCCAAATTATACGAATTGTACATCATCCAAGCCCTAAATATTGGCATGAAAGAATATGCAAATGAAGGTTTAGCGATTCTCCAAAAATTATCCCCAACCGATTATCAGCGTTTTCTGCCGACCTATCAAGCCAAAATACAATCTATCGAAAAAGCGGGGGTTGGGTTTAAGTAAATTGGTAAGTTTGTTTTGTAAAAATCAAAACTGCCATGAACAAACTACTCACTTTTAAAAAAGATTTTTGGAGTTCCATCTACGAAATTAAAGACGGCGAGCAAGTAATCGTCCGAACTGAAAAGAAATCCATTTGGTCTTATGATACCAACGTAAAGATAGGAGAAACAGAATTTTTCTTTGATGTGGATGGAATTTTCTCTAATTCAGTAAATATTTATCAAGGTAAAGGAAACAAGATTGGTAATATTGATATCAGTTCATGGACAAGCAAAGCTACCATAAATCTTCAAAATGAAGGTGTATTTTTCTTCGAAAAAACCGAATTCTTTTCGAGCGAATGGAAAATTTTTAATGAAAGTGGTATATTGATGCAATTCGATAAAGATTGGTTTTCAAGCGAAGGGAGCATACATATTTATCAAGAAAACGATCTATGTTTAGCCATTGGAGTGTTTCTATTTGGTTTGTATCAACAAAAAGCTGCCGCCGCCGCATAAAAAACAGTCTTATTAAAGTCTCTTAACTTGAATTACAGAAGCGTCAACACTAACAAAACCGCTTAACAAATACTCAAAATGGAAATTATACAAACTACCAATATTTCAAGACGTTATGTCATGGGTGAAGAAATTATTCAAGCCCTCAAAGACGTTTCTATTTCAGTTAATCGGGGCGAATATGTGGCTTTCATGGGCCCTTCGGGTTCGGGGAAGTCCACGTTGATGAACATCGTTGGTTGTTTAGACACCCCCACTTCTGGACGTTATATTCTTAATAATCAAGATGTTAGTGAAATGACTGAAAACGAATTGGCAACGGTTCGGAATAAAGAAATTGGTTTTGTTTTTCAGACATTCAATCTTTTACCCCGCCAATCTTCGCTTGAAAATGTGGCATTACCCTTAATTTATGCAGGTTACAACAAAGCCGACAGAATCGAAAAAGCAATGCTCACCCTCAAAGGCGTGGGACTCGAAAACAGGGCTCATCACAAACCAAATGAACTTTCGGGTGGACAACGCCAGCGTGTTGCCATTGCTCGTGCTTTGGTAAATGACCCATCTATTTTATTAGCCGATGAACCCACAGGAAACTTGGACACCAAGACTTCTTACGAAATCATGGATTTATTCGACCAATTATATTCAAAAGGCAACACCATCGTCATGGTTACGCACGAAGACGACATTGCTCAATACGCCCACCGCATAGTACGACTACGTGATGGATTAGTGGAAAGTGACAAAATTAATAACAATGTAAAGAAGGCAAGAGAGTTGATGTTGAGTTTGAAATCGCAGGATTAGGACATTAGTTTTATATTTATTGGAAGATTCTCACTTTTAATACTACGATATCATGAATTTAAGAATTAATCAAAAATAAACACCTTTTTTATTACCACAGACTTGCAAAGCAAAAGATAATCCGTACCTTTGCAGTCCAATCAAATGGAAACACAAGACCGCAGGATGGAGCAGTAGGTAGCTCGTTGGGCTCATAACCCAAAGGTCACAGGTTCGAGTCCTGTTCCTGCTACATAGTAAAACCCTTAACACGCTGAATACTAAGCTGTTAAGGGTTTTTTATTTGTTTAAAATTCCTATTCGTTACGCATTTGGTTACGCTCCAATAAAATACCGTTCAAAATCCTCCACAATAAGGCATAAAAAAAGAGGTCGTTAAACCTCTTATTTCATTAGTTTCTAAAATAGTTGTCATACTAACTAATTTCTAACAATAATCAATGTAAATATCTTCTAACTCCATTCCTAATTTAATAGAATTTGGGTCTGGTTTATAGTCCCCCTGCATACGGTTATGTAATTCAATAGCTTTCAGCACGGCTGTAACATCTGATTCAATATCAAGTATCATTTGTTCACCATTGGAAACAAATACTTTCTTGAATTTAGTTTTGCAGTTGATAATGTTCTCCAAGATTTTCAGTTTATCGTACTTACTCATTAATCCCTCTTCCACCGATTCAATAAAAGCCTGTGTAGCTTTGTTCTCAAATATTTGCTTGCGGTCTTCTAAGGTCTTTGAAAATGCTTCATTGGCTACTTTCCAATAAGTTGCAAACGTAGGACGTGAAAGGTTGCGTTTAGTTAAAATCAGTTCAAAAGTCTCTTCAAAACCTTTGCCCCCTTCCAAATGAAATAGTATTTCATCTGCAATCATTTGTTTATTTGGCTTCATGCTGTTTTGTGTTTAAATTTTCCTCTTCGTCATTGCCAGTAAATAAATTCATTATCACCAGTATAATTATTTCTAAAATATCCATTGGTCGGTATTGGTTAAAAGTTCTGCTTCGTAATTGGAAATACGCCTGTTTCTTCTTTAATCTCGTTACAAGCATCTAAAACATTGTCATCTAACATCATATCCTCTAAGGAATTATAACCGATA
>JAYVIV010000022.1:0-15825 GCA_043769985.1 Arcicella sp. | reverse complement strand
GGTTTTAATCCTGTATTTAACTTGAAATATTCACAAAGTTAAATGATTATTTGATTATATACAATACGTACAAGACTTTGTATTAAATCAAGTTTATTAACCTAATTGTTTTACGTTTATAGTAATATTTCAAGAACTTTATTTTTACGTTTTTGAATGTAATATAGGTTTACTATATTGTTATGAAAAAGCCAATGTTGAACTTACTTAAAAATATTACTAATCTACAAAAAATACAAATCTGATATGACTAATTCTGAGAGTGTATCGTATGTTCATGATGAAGTTGAGATTATTGACTTCTTGGTGGATAATAATGCTATGATTAAAGATTTTTCACGAAGTCAATTAATATGGTTTTTTGTGGAAGAAAATTTTCACTTAGTTTTGTTTTTGGCAGAAGGAGAAAAAACTCGTTTTGAGAGATATATTGTTAAACATTTTTCAGAAAACATGAACGATATGATTGCTCTTTGGAACAATTTTGATAAAAGGATTCAAGCCTGTCAGGAAGTAAGAGTAATGAATTTAGCCAAAAATAAAGTCCATGATTTAATTGGGATGTCCGAGACTTTTAGGGCTTTGTTTGGGCGGAGGGATTTTGAGGAGGAGTGAGATTATTATAAAAGAAACAAAACATAAGATTCACATAAAAACCTAATGCAAAAAATAAACAAAATTCTTATCGCCAATCGTGGTGAAATTGCCTTACGAGTAATGCGTACAGCCCGTGAAATGGGAATTCAAACCGTTGCTATTTTCTCTGAAGCTGATAGAAACTCTCCTCATGTGCGTTTTGCAGACGAGGCAATTTGTGTGGGACCGCCACCTTCCAATCAATCTTACCTATTGGGCAATAAAATTATTCAGATTTGTAAAGATTTAAACGTTGATGCCATACACCCTGGTTACGGTTTTTTATCTGAAAATGCAGATTTTTCAAGAAAAGTAGCGGAGGCTGGATTGATTTTTATTGGACCTTCGCCCGAAAGTATTGAGTTGATGGGTGATAAATTAACGTCAAAACATACCGTTGCCAAATATCAAATTCCGATGGTGCCAGGAACGCCTGATGCCGTTACGGATAGAGTCGAAGCCAAGCAAAAATCCAAAGAAATTGGTTATCCAGTTCTGATAAAAGCCTCCGCAGGGGGTGGTGGAAAAGGAATGAGAGTTGTAGAAAAAGAGGAGGATTTTGATGAGCAAATGGATAGAGCCGTTTCTGAAGCAATTGCGTCTTTTGGGAATGGTGCTGTTTTTATCGAAAAATATATTACTGCTCCTAAACATATTGAAATTCAGGTACTTGGCGATAAACATGGAAATGTTGTTCACCTTTTTGAAAGAGAATGTTCCGTTCAAAGAAGACATCAAAAAGTGGTGGAAGAAGCTCCTTCTGCCGTGCTTACGCCCGAAATTCGAGAGGCAATGGGGCAATGTGCGGTGATGGTTGCAAAATCCTGTAATTATTATGGGGCAGGAACGGTGGAGTTTATCGTGGACGAAAATTTAGATTTCTTTTTCTTAGAAATGAATACCCGTCTGCAAGTGGAACACCCTGTCACTGAGCAGATTACTGGCATAGATTTAGTGAAAGAAATGATATGGATTGCGGAGGGGAAACCACTTTCTTTTAAGCAGGAAGACCTTAAAATTAATGGTCATGCGATGGAGATTCGGGTTTGTGCCGAAGACCCTCGCAATAACTTTTTGCCCGATGTTGGAACGCTTCATACTTATGTGCGTCCACAAGGAAATGGCGTTCGTGTGGATGATGGATTTGAACAAGGCATGGAGATTCCAATTTATTACGACCCGATGATTGCCAAATTAATTACTTATGGAAAAGACCGCAATGAGGCCATTGAGAAGATGATTCGAGCAATTGATGAGTACAAAATTTCAGGAATTGAAACAACGCTACAATTTTGTAAATTCGTAATGAAACATGAGGCTTTTATCTCTGGAAACTTCGACACAAGATTCATCGGACTTTATTTTACGCCTGAAAAATTGGATGAAATGGAAAATAAAGAAGAAGAAATAATAGCCGCAGTTTTAGCGACTCATTTATTAAACCATAAAAAAACGGTAAATTCGTCAGCTTCAACGGTTGGAGTGGCTTTGCAGGAGAGTTCTTGGAAAGCGAATCGGCTGAATTACAGGTAGTTATTGGTAAATAGTTATTAGTAACCACTTAACTTACAAGGATTTTTCTCAAAACATATTTCTTAACTATCTCAAATTAAGTTATTTGGTACTCATAACGAGTTACTGATAACTATTAACTAAAACAAAAACAATGGCTTTTAACGACCAACTAAATTCAGCAAAAAAATCAACTATGGGTTTCTTTAGAAAATTATTTATCGGACTTTTGGTAATTGCTCTAATAGCAGTCGCTGCGACATTTTTATCAACCCAAATGGCTTATTCTGAAGGAGATAGAGCGGGAGTTGTTTCTAAATTATCGAAGAAAGGATATGTCTTCAAAACACATGAAGGAGAATTAAATGTTGGAGCGCAAGGACAAGTTGGTAATATGTCAAATAATTTGTGGCAATTCACCATTGCAGGAGGAGATGAAAAATTAACGAAAGATATTGAAGATGCAATGACTACTGGAAAACGAGTGAAACTCCATTACGAACAACGTTACATGAAATTTTCTTGGATGGGAGACACGGAGTATTTTGTAACAAGAGTAGATGCAGCACAGTAATTTTTTAGTTACGGGGTAGTAGTTATGAGTTTTGAGGTGAAAATGATCACAACATAACCTCATACCTACTACCTCATAATTCATACCTACAATGAAAGCGTTGATAACACCTCATTCATATTTCTAACCGCAATGGCAGATTTTGCGAAAGCTGCTTGCTCTTCCTCATTTAATTTATAGTCGATAATTTTCTCCCATCCAGTTCTTCCTAAAACTACAGGAACGCCCATACAGATGTCTGATTGACCATATTCTCCTTCTAATAGTACTGAACAAGGAATTACTCTTTTCTCATCACGAATGATTGATTCAACTACCGCCATACTTGCCGCTCCAGGAGCATACCAAGCCGAAGTACCCAATAAACCAGTCAAAGTTGCACCGCCAACCATTGTGTCAGCCGCCACTTTTTTCAAGGTATCAGCGTCTAAATAATCCGCCACTGGCGTACCATTCCAAGTTGCCAAACGAGTCAAAGGAATCATAGTTGTGTCTCCGTGTCCACCCACAACGGTTGCGTGCAAATCATTTGGAGAAACATTCATTGCCAAAGATAAATAACACTTGAAACGAGCTGAATCCAAAGCACCACCCATACCAATAATGCGGTTTTTAGGTAATCCAGATGCTTTTAATGCTAAATATGTCATGGTATCCATTGGGTTAGAAACAATCACAAAAATGGCATCAGGAGAATATTTTAGGATATTTTCAACCACACTTTTCACAATACCAGCATTCACACCAATCAGTTCTTCACGAGTCATGCCTGGCTTGCGGGGAAGTCCAGAAGTAATCACAACCACGTCAGAATTTGCCGTTTTTGAATAATCATTTGTTACACCTGTAAAACTGGTATCCCAACCTAAAATAGCGGCAGTTTGAAACATATCTAAGGCTTTTCCTTCGGCAAAACCTTCTCTGATATCAAGGATTACTACTTCGTCAGCTAATTCTTTTCTAACGATATTATCGGCAGTAGTAGCTCCAACAGCCCCTGCACCTACAACAGTTATTTTTGACATAATTGAAATTGAATTTATTTTTAATGAAATATGTTAAAGTTTTGATACAAAAGTAAGTCATTTGTAAATTCGGTTAACATTTTTTTGATGAATTATGGAAAATAGATAAAGAAATATTGGTAAATTGAAATAGCAAGTTGCTTTGGTTTATTATCAGACAAAAAATAAAATCTGTAAACGAAAATTTAACGTAGATTAAACTATACGCCCTAAATAATATCAAAAATGAACAAACAAGATTTAGTAACAAGAATTCTGAAATCAATATTTTTTAAGACTGCCACCCGCAGAGCAGGGAAATATGCAGGTGGAGGGTTAGCAATCTTAGAATTACTTAGGGAAGCATTAACAAAAGCAAAAAATGTTGCAGGCAACGAAAATAAAGGCGTTGGTCAGGTATTATTGGATAAGGTTACAACGTTAAGTAGAATGGTAAAGGCTTACTTCACAGGTGAATATAGAATAATTCCATGGGGTTCAATCGTTAAGATAATAGCTGTTTTAATCTATTTTATTTCCCCCATTGACGTAATTCCTGATATATTACCTTTCATTGGATTAACGGATGATTTAGCGTTAACAATGTGGTTATTTTCATCTTTGAAAGAAGATTTTGAAAATTTTGAAGCGTGGGAACAGGGGAAATTTAAGTAACATTTTCTTCAAAAAAAAATCATTGTAATGCTGTGGAATGATATTTTTCGTTAATTTATAATTCATAATTTATAACTCATAATTCAGAAAGTCGTATATTTACGCAAATTAAATACTCAAACACATGGAACTTAATTCAATTTATCTAATATTCAACATGGGAGCTCCAGAACTAATTTTAGTCGGATTGGCTATTTTGTTATTTTTTGGTGGTAAGAAATTACCAGAATTAATGAAAGGCTTAGGAAAGGGCATGAAGGAATTCAAAGAAGCCCAAAGGGACGTTACAGACCAGATTTCGAAAGGTTTAGAAGACGAACCTGTAAAAAAATAATTTATATAAATTCTTTTAAAAGCATAGTCAAGATGATTAGATCGTTTTGACTATGCTTTTGTTTTTTATAAAATCTTAGCTTTTGCCACTAAGGCACGAAGACACCAAGAAAAATTTTAACTTTACATTTGTCACTAAGTCACTAAGAAAAATTTTGACTTTACATTTGCCACCAAGGCACGAAGACACTAAGAAAAATTTTAACTTTGTGTCTTAGAGCCTTTGTGGCAAAATACTTTTATAAATTATGAAATATACCACATTAAAATCCATACAAACCGACCTTTACGTTGGGAAAATTACCTGTCGTCAATTAGTAGAATTTTATCTTGAAAACATTAAAGGAAAGAATGAAAAACTCAATGCTTTTCTGTCAGTATTTGAAGAAGAATCTTTATTGAAAGCGGATGAAATAGATTTAAAAATTAAAAATAATTCGGCTGGGAAATTAGCAGGTATGGTCTTGGGAATCAAGGATTTACTTTGTTATAAAGACCACGTTTCACAAGCAGGCAGTAAGATTTTAGATGGATTTGAATCTCAATTTAATGCAACTGCCGTCCAGAGAGTTTTAGATGAAGATGTCATTATTATTGGAAGACAAAATTGTGATGAATTTGGCATGGGTTCAACCAATGAAAATTCTGCTTTTGGTCCATGCTTGAATGAAATTGGAGAAAATCGGGTATCTGGCGGTTCTTCAGGTGGTTCAGCTGTGGCGGTTCAGGCTGATATGTGCTTTGCTTCTTTGGGAACTGATACAGGAGGTTCTGTACGTATGCCCGCAGGATTTTGTGGCTTAGTTGGCTTGAAACCCACCTATTCACGAGTTTCTCGTTGGGGATTAATTGCTTATGCTTCCTCATTTGATTGTATCGGACCAATCACAAAAACGGTTGAAGATGCTGCCATTTTGTTGGAAGTTATTGCAGGAAAAGACGAGCAAGATAGTACGGTTTCAAATTTGCCTGTTGAAGATTATGCAAAGTTTGATTCTGAAAAGAAATCATATAAAATTGGGTATTTAAAAGATGCGGTTGAGAGTGATGGGTTGCAAGCAGAAGTAAAAGCCCAAACATTATCAAAATTAGAATATCTTAAATTGCAAGAGCATGAGGTTGAGGCAGTAGAATTTCCATTAATTAAATCTTTTTTACCAACTTATTACATTCTTACAACGGCAGAAGCAAGTTCAAATTTAAACCGTTTTGATGGGGTAAAATTTGGACATAGAAGTTCAGAGTCAACGGATTTAATGTCACTTTACAAAAAGACTCGATTTGAAGGTTTTGGTAAGGAAACCAAGAAAAGAATTATGTTGGGAACGTTCGTTTTAAGTGCCAATTATTACGATGCATATTACACCAAAGCTCAGAAAGTCAGACGGTTAATTAAAGAATATACCGATAATCTTTTAGAAACTTATGATTTTATTGTTTGCCCAACCACACCAACGACTGCCTACAAATTAGGAGAAAAAACAGCCGACCCAATCCAAATGTATTTAGGGGATTTATTTACGGTTCAAGCAAATGTGGTTGGATTACCTGCCATTTCTATTCCGAATGGCGTTGACAGGGATGGATTACCCATTGGTTTTCAAATAATGGCAGGAGCATTTAAAGAGAAAGAATTGTTGGCTTTTGCGAAAAGTATTGAGATTTAGTTAATCGCAAGGAGGCTAAGACACAATGTTTTGGGAAGGGGTTTTTGACTTATTCTCTAAAACCTACCTACTTTTACATTTTCTTGCGTCTTAGCGTCCTTGCGGTTGAATGAACTAAAATATAAAGTTCAATATAATAAAGGTTAGATTTTTTGGTTATATTTTCATAATTTTGCTTATCCTTACGAAACTAATTAACCACTTAACTTACAGTTAATTAACCCCATTACTTTATGTCATTCGCCACCATCAAGTATTTCGCTGTGAGCTGCCTGTTATTGACAGGGTTGTCATCTCATGCACAAGTTACGGGTAGTACAGACACACCAGTTTCAACTGATTCAACTGTTGTTGTAACTCCAGCCCCAATTGTTTTGGAGCAAACTTGGTTGATAGATCCTGCCATTGTTCAGCCTCGCTTACAGGCTTTGCAGAGAGAAATCCCTCTGACGTACAACGCTACTATTCATCAATTTATCGAATATTTTGCTTACCGCAAACCCTCATTTACAAAAACAATGTTGGAGCGTAAAGGTGTCTATTTTCCAATTTATGAGAAATATTTGAAGAAATATGGCCTTCCTGACGAATTAAAATATTTGTCATTAATTGAATCAGGATTAAATCCAAAAGTGATTTCTCGTGCGGGTGCGGGTGGACTTTGGCAGTTTATGCCAAAAACTGCAAGGGTTGATTTTGGTCTAAGAATTGATGAATACGTAGATGAGCGTTTTGACCCAGAAATTGCCACAGAAGCGGCTTGCAAGTATATGAAGCAATTATACAGAATCTTTGGTGACTGGCAATTGGTTTTAGCAGCCTACAATACAGGTCCAGGCAATGTTCGCCGTGCAATACGTAAATGCAATGGTGGACAAACTTTTTGGGCGATTTATAATTGTTTACCCCGTGAAACTCGTGGATATGTTCCTCAGTATATAGGTATGTTGTACATGATTAACCACGCAGATTCTCATGATATATTTCCAGAAAATATTGAAATGGCGGTTGCTCATGATACAATTCATGTAAATTCTTATTTAGATTTAGATAAATTGGCAAGCTTGAGTTCAATTAATTTAGAAGAAATTCAAAAATTAAATCCTCATATTCTTACGCACATTTTGCCAGGTCATACTCGTAATTTTACTTTACGTTTACCTAAAAACGATATGGCTTTTTTTAAAGCAAATCGTTTGGCAATCCTTGATTCTGCCACAAAATTTCCTCCTATTTTTGTTGAAATGCCAGCACAACCTGCTGAAGTTTATGCCAGTAATAACACAAGTAATGATGAAAAGCCAATAATTATCACCACCCCTGTAATGAGTACATCCGCAATAACGGCTTCTAATTCAGAACCAAGAATGGTGGTTGAACATGAAATAATTGAGGATGACATTGAGGACGTAGTAATCAATAAAAAGCCCAAAAAACAATATTATATCGTTCGGAAGAAAGATAATTTAACTGAAATAGCTGAGAAATTTGATGTTGAAATTTATGATATTAAAGTTTGGAATCATTTGCATAAGTCAACCATTCAACCAGGTCAAAAATTGGTAATTTTGAAGGAGAAAGCGGTTACGAGTCAGGTTAAATATGCTCGTGCAAGCATTCGTGAAAAAGAGGCAGTTAAGAAAGGGAAAACTAAATTTTATAGTGTTCAAAGTGGTGATACTTTGTGGAATATTTCACAGCGTTATGGTGGGATTTCTATTGATAAATTAAAAAAATTGAACGGAATCAAAGGGAATGTTGTGAAGCCCGGCATGAAAATTAGAGTTTCTTAATTGGGGGTTTGGGGTTAGGAATTAGGGGTTAGATATTTTCAATAACTCACTATTCTCTAAGTATATACTTCTAAAATCCGCATAGCATTCCAGTTATGCGGATTTTTTATGAAAATTTTATCCACAACTCGTAACATTAACCAAACATCGAAAAACGAACATCCAAAATTGAAAAATTATGATTGCATATATTGACGGAAAATTAACCTACAAAGACCCAGCTTACGTTATTATTGATGTGAATGGGGTGGGTTACGAAATGAAAATATCCTTACAGACTTATGCTGCTCTGCAAGATGGAAATGAGCGTTGTAAACTCTTCACGTATCTCAGTATAAAAGAAGATTCTCATACGTTGTTTGGCTTCAAAGAAATTGATGAAAAGATGCTTTTTATGGATTTATTAAGTGTTTCGGGTATTGGTCCAAGTACGGCTTTGGTAATGCTTTCTTCACTTTCTTCGGGTGAAATTCGTCATGCTTTAATGAATGAAGACGTAAAAACAATCCAAAGTATTAAAGGAATTGGTGCAAAAACTGCTCAAAGAGCCATCATCGAATTGAAAGATAAACTTCGTAAAGAAAATATGTTAGGTGGAGGTTCAACCGCCACAACAATTTTTGGGGTATCAAATGCGAAAGTCAAAAACGAAGCCTTAGCTGCTTTAGTCACCTTGGGGATTCCTAAAAATGTTGCGGAGAAAAGTTTGGAAGCTATTTTGAAGAAAGAGGGCGATGATGTCACCGTAGAGCAATTGATTAAATTGGCATTGCGATAATAGGTTTTCGGGGTTAGATTTTCGGAGTTAGGGTTTGGCGAAATTAACCCAAATACTTCAAATCATTGTTGAATCTAATTGTACGCTTTCAATTTTAACAACTAACCCCTAACCCCTAACACCTAATTTTTCTAATGCTTTTATAATATTGGCAGGGTTTTGGACGTTTCAAAATGGGTAACATTGATAAACCAATCTTTCATTCTTTGATAATTAACAACCACCAAAGAACACAGGACACATTAAAAGACATCAAATTTCCGTATTTCGTTTCTTAAACTCGTGAACTATGTTTTGTAATTTACTAAGCTAAAACTGTGCAACATAAAAAGTTTTACATAATCTCAGGATTTCTTGTTTTTTCGGTTTTTGCATCTCTTGCCTGGGTATCACCTTTGCATGAGGTCATTTTGAAGTACAATATCCGTAAAAACACCTTTTATTCTTCCAAAGTTGATACCGTTAAAAAATCTGGTCGCCGTCCCAAATTCAAATTGAAGGATCGTTACGCCAATAAGTTTTCGGAAAAAACGCCCACATCTCCATTTATCATTAAAGACCCCCAAAATATTAGTACCGAGTTTAAATTAGATTCGGCAGGGAAGATTTCTGTTTATGAAAAAACGAAAGATTTAAAGGGAAATGATAATTTTCGCCCAGCGGAAAGAATGACGATTCAAGATTTCAATAATCGTCAGGAAGACCGTTTTATGCGGGATTACTGGAAGAAATTTGCGGCTTCGCAAGATGGAAAAGATGAATCAAGTGGGAGAGGGCTTTTACCAAAAATTGAATTACCTCCTGCCATCGACCGTATTTTTGGGGGTTCAAAAATTGACTTTAAACCGAATGGAAACATACTTTTAGATATTGGTTACATTACTCAATTCAACGATATTCCAACCATTCCAGTTGAACTAAGACGGATTAGTAATTTAACCTTTACCGAACAAGCCCAGATAAATTTTCAAGGAAAAATTGGTGATAAGCTAAATATTAACACCAATTTTGATACGAAGGCAAGTTTTAATTTCCAGAATCAATTAAAACTTAACTGGCGAACTAACGAAGAAGATATATTGCAAAATGTTGAGGTAGGAAATACTTCTTGGCAGCTAAATAGTCAATTGATTCCAGGCGTTCAGAATTTATTTGGTATCAAAACCTTAATGCGTTTTGGGAATTTAGACATTACTGCCGTTGTTGCTCAACAACGCTCAAAACAGGATTGTATCACACTCAGAGGAGGTTCACAAGGCAAAAATTTTGAAATTAAGGGTAGTTTATATGATGAGAATCGCCATTTTTTCCTTGCTCAATATTTTAGAGATAATTACGAAAAATCACTAAGAAATCTTCCCATGATTACTTCGGGTGTAACCATAACACGCCTTGAAGTTTATGTAACCAATCGTACGCAAAATACAGAAACACTTAGGAATTTAGTAGCTTTTTCTGATTTGGGAGAAGGAAATCCTTTTAATAAGGCCAATCCTAATACACAAGTGAGAGGGGCAAAAAATAGTAATAGTCCTGTAGATAACCTCAATAATATATTATTTCAAAACCTAAGAGCTGATTCAATAATTTTGAGAAAAGCTAACGAAACTTCCTTTAGATTAGAATCCAAATTTAATTTAAGAAAAGGAACAGATTTTGATTTACTCCGTGGAGCAAAACGTTTGTCAGAAAGAGAGTACCGTTTTCAACCCGAATTGGGCTATATTTCATTAATTACACCTTTGCGTAATGATGAAATTTTAGCAGTTTCTTACGAATATACCAAAGACGGGCAACGTCACCAAGTGGGAGAATTAACGGAAGATTATCAAAGTTTGGAAGATAATAAAGTCTTGTTTCTAAAATTACTAAAGTCATCAACCATCAGAAATACCTTGGATCATCCAATGTGGAATTTGATGATGAAAAATATATATTCCCTTAATGCTCAACAACTTACTCGTCAGGGATTCCAATTTAGAGTAATTTATAAAGATGATCAAACAGGTATTGATAATCCAAATTTGCAGGAAGGAGAAAAGATTGTTGACAGAGAACGCAATCTAAAACTAAAGGAAACCCCACTTTTGAGAGTGATGGGTCTGGATAAATTGAATCAAAATAATGACCCACAAGTTGATGGGAATTTTGATTATGTGGAGGGGGTAACGGTAGATAGCAAAAATGGTAAAATAATCTTTCCCGTTCTTGAACCTTTTGGTAAATCGCTGAGAGCTCAATTCAATCCAGATGAAATTGGTTTGATTGATAAATACGTTTTTGATAGACTTTATACCACTACTCAAGCCGATGCTATCCAATTGACTGGTAAAGACAAATTCTTCTTGAAAGGGAGTTTTCAATCGGGCGTTGGTGGTGATGTTTCACTGCCTTTTGGCGTTGATGGAAAATCTGTTACGGTTACGGCGGGGGGCGTTCCTTTATCTCCTGGAACTGATTATATCGTTGAGCCTCAGTCTGGTAGAGTTCGGATTTTGAATGCAGGAGTTTCAAATTCAGGGCGTGAAATTAAAGTTTGTTACGAGAAACCTGATTTATTTAATAACCAAATCAGGTCGTTAGTTGGCGCTCACATAGACTACACCGTTGGGCAGAATCTACATTTAGGTGGAACAATCCAACACATGAACGAAAGTCCTCCCGGGTTTTTGCGACGGGTGCAAATGGGTAATGAACCTGTGAGTAATACTATTTTTGGCTTCGATGCGGCAATTCAACAAAAATCAAATTTCTTGACCCGCATGATTGATGCCCTTCCGTTGATTTCAACGAAGGAAACTTCCGCTTTTGATTTTAGTGGAGAATTTGCCCAATTGATTCCTGCTGTAAATAGTGAAGTACAAAATAATGCTTTTATTGATGATTTTGAAGCTGCCAGAAATATTTTTAGTTTGAATAATAACGCCATCGCATGGCGACCAGGTTCAACTCCGCAAACATTTCTGCCAGCTGGCAGTGCTTCAAGAGGTTTAGAAAAGGGTTTTAAAAGAGCAAAAATATCGGCATACGTAGCTGATTTTAGTTTATATGGTGTTGGCAATTCAGGAAATTTGGATGCTTTAGGCGTTAATCCAGAAGAATCAGGGAAATATGCTTACGAGCGTGCAGTGAACAGTGGGTCTTTGTTTCCTAATAGAGTTAACACGGGCATTGCAGGTGTTACCAATTTTCCTATCAGCGTGATGGACATCTCTTATTTCCCTAATGAAAGAGGTATTTACAACTATACGACGGATTTGAACCCAGACGGTTCGCTTAAAAATGAGAAACAAAATTTTGGAGCAATCACCCGTGCCATTACTTCTGATACTGATTTTGATAATGCCAACATTGAAACCTTAGAATTTTGGATGATGAATCCTTTGGTACAAGGTGAAGCGGGAATTGTTAGAGCAACGGGTGATTTGAATACGGATAGAGCAAATAGTGCGAGAAGAAATGCCACGGGTGGAAAATTGATTTTCAATATTGGTGACGTTTCCGAAGACTTTGTGCCAGATGGTTTTTCAAATTTTGAAAATGGTATTCCATCGGGTAAAAAAGTGAAAGAGGGTGTACCGAATGAAAGACAAAATATTGAAGAAACCATTTGGGGAATTGCCCCAACCCAACAGTTTGTTACCAACGCTTTTTCAACGGGAAGCGAAGAATCAAGAACTGCACAAGACGTTGGTTTGGATGGTCTATCAAACGTAACTTCCTTAGATAATGATACTTATGACGAAAAACGATTCTTTAAACCTTATCTTGATAAAATAAGTGGAATTGTTACGAATGCTGCGGCTCGTGAAGCAATCTTAAACGACCCATCTGGTGATGACTATAACGGATATTTGGCTTCTAAATTTAATAACGTTTCCAGTTTAATTGTCCGTTACAAGGATTACATGGGTTTGGAAAATAATTCTCCAACCACCAATTCAACGACCGCCAGCAATACTAATTTAGGAAATACCGAAGCAAATACACAACAACCCGATCGTGAGGATTTAAACCAAGATAATACTGTAAATGATACGGAAGCCTATTATCAATACGAAATTGATGTTAAACAGGATAAATTAAAGGTAGGGCAGAATTACATCGTCGATAAAATTATTGAAAGTGGCGTTGAATGGTATTTATTCAGAATTCCCTTGCGTTCACCAACCAAAGCCGTTGGAGGAATCAATGGATTGAAAAGTATGCGTTTTATTCGTACTATTTTGACCGAATGGGAGCAACCCGTAGTTTGTCGTTTTGCGGCTTTTCAATTAGCAGGATTTCAATATCGTAAATTCACGGGTGATTTAACACCAAGAGGTTTGCAAAATGTTCCAGAGCCTTACGATGCCAATTTTAGAGTGACAGCCGTAAATATTGAAGAAAATGGAATTGCCGCAGGAACAACCAAAACTGGACAATCGGTTGCCTATTTAGTTCCTCCTGGTTTTGAGCGTGACCGAGACATAACAACCATAAACAATGCCGAACTAAACGAGCAATCAATGAGTTTGTGCGTTGATAATTTGCGAGCGGGCGATTCGAGAGGTGCTTTCAAGAATACCTTGACGGACTTTATCAATTATAAAAACCTAAAAATGTTTATCAGTATGAACAGCCCAGACCCAACGGTTGATGGAAAAGTGAAGGCATTTGTTCGTTTTGGTACTGATTTAACGGAGAATTATTATGAAATAGAAACGCAAGGATTAGTAAGAACGGATTACAGTGCCAATACACCAGAAAAAGTTTGGGTTGAAGCCAATGAAATTGATATTCCTTTTGATGCGTTGAAAAGTGTTAAATTAAAAAGAGATAGATTGAATCGAAGAATTACGGAATCCTATTCTGATTCCATATTTTATAATGGACGTAAATACATTATTTCAGTCGTGGGTCGTCCAGATTTAAGTACCGTTCTGAACACCATGATTGGGGTAAGAAATCCGTTGTCTGCGGGTAGTCAAGAACGCACTTTTTGTATTTGGGTAAATGAACTTCGTGCTTCGGGTTTTGAACAGTCTTCTGGGCAGGCTGCCATCGGTAAATTGAATTTAAAATTAGCCGATTTTGCGAATATCACGCTGAACGGGTCTTTTAAAAATTATGGTTTTGGCGGGGTGCAATCTAAAATTTCGGAGAGAGCCAGAGAAACTACTTTAGAATACGGAATTGCCGCCAATATCAACGTGGATAAACTTTTACCAGAAAAATGGGGCGTAAAAATTCCATTGTATGTTACCTACGACCGCAAGAATATTTCCCCAAGATTCAATCCACTCGACCCAGATGTGCCGTTGGATAGTTCATTGGCAAATTTGAATGGAAGTGAGGCAGACCGTGAAGATTACAGAAGAAGTGCGGAAGATAATACCGAGAGAAAAGGCATAAATTTAACCAATGTTCGGAAAGTGAAAACGGGACAAAATACCGTTTCAAGACCATGGGATATTGAGAATTTTACCGCTACTTATGCCTATTCAGAACTCACCAGAACCAATACTTTAATTGACGAATACAAGCAAACGCAGTATAAAGGAGGCTTGACGTATTCTTTTACGGGAAATCCAAAAGCGATTGAACCTTTCAAGAAAATGAAGTCAAATCATCCTCTGTTGCGTTGGGTGAAGGATTTTAATTTTACCCTTTTGCCCAATTCTGTTACTTTGCGAGCGGATATGGATAGAAGTTTCATTAAAACACAATTAAGAAATATTGACCCAACGGCATCGCAAGGAAACGGAACACCCAAATTAACAACGGTTGGCGTACCGCCTCTTTTTGAAAAGTATTGGTTGTTTAATCGTGCTTATAATCTTAATTGGAACCTAACAAAAAGCGTGGTCGTGGGCTATGCTGCCACCGCAAATGCTATCATTGATGAACCTTTTGGAGGATTAGAAACCCAAGCGGACAAAGATTCAGTAGCCAGAAATTTACGCCGTTTTGGAAGAACAAAGGGTTTTGATCAGCAAGTGAATGCAGTTTGGCGTTTGCCTTTGAATAAATCACCTTTAACTGATTGGATGTCAGCCGATTATAGTCACCGTTTTGGATATACTTATTTTGCTAATTCATACGAAATTAGAGATGGAGACACTCGGAATTTGGATGATGACAGGGGGTTTTTATTCGGAAATATAATCAAAAATACCCGAAACAGAGGGATAAGTGGGAAAATAGATTTTGTTTCTTTATACAATCGTATCAGGGCTTTAAAATTAGCAAATCAGCCAAGGGTTGAACGAAAAAACGTGGCTCGAAATCCTGGGGATGATGAGGATATAATTAAGCCACAGCCTAATTTTGTAAGAAGCGTAACTCGTTTATTGATGGCAATACGAGGAATCCAAGTGAATTACAATATTGACGAATCAACTTCACTTTCAGGTTTTTTACCAACCCCTGGCATTTTAGGAATGAATAGTGTTAATTCTGCTCCTGGAATCGGGTTTATCACAGGAAGTCAAGATCCAAATATTCGTTTCAGAGCTGCTGAAAATGGTTGGCTAACAAAAAGTAGTGTTTTGAATATTCCTTTTTTACAAGTTAGAACGCAAAATTTAACATACAGAACTGCCATTGAACCATTCAGAGATTTCAAAATTCAGTTAGAAGGAAGATGGAGTAGGTCAGATAATTACCAAGAATTATTCCGTCAAGATAGTTTACAGACAGGATATAAAAACTTTAGTCCAGTTCGTTCTGGAAATTATAGTATGTCGTTTTTATCATTCTTGACCGCTTTTGATAGTAATTCACCCGATGATAATTCCGTGATTTTTAATCGTTTTAGGAGTTACAGAAATATAATGCTGGATAGATTGAATGCAAAAAATAGGACGGAAGG
>JAYVIV010000021.1:0-19641 GCA_043769985.1 Arcicella sp. | reverse complement strand
TTTTATTTCCTATTGCCTACTGATTTCAATTCAATCAAAAGCACAGCAAACAAATTCACCGTTTTCTTATTTAGGAATTGGCGAAGTTTATACGGGTGGTACGGCTGTGCAATCAATGATGGGAGGTTTAGGAGTAGCAAACTCAAATGGTATTTACATCAACACGTTGAATCCTGCCTTATTGGCTCGTAATCGTTATACGGTTTTTGAAATGGGGGTGAATATGGAAGGAAAGATGATGCAAAATGATAGACAACTTTCCAATACTTTTAACGGGTCGTTGAATCCTATCATGTTATCACTTCCAGCATCACCAAGATGGACTTTGGTTCTCGGTTTAGCTCCTGTCAGTACTGTAAATTATCAAACATCTACTTCACAAAAATTGAGTATTGTGGGCACGGATAGTATAAGATATTCTTATAAAGGAGACGGCGGGTTAAATAAAGCTGTTGTTGCTAATGGTGTTAGAATTTTTAAAGATATGTACGTTGGTTTAGAGACTTCGTATCTTTTTGGGGTTATAAATCGTGATGTTACCACCCAAAATTTTAGTGATGCTCAAAACTATGAAGTAACCTTAGCTGACCGAATTAATTATTCTGGATTGCATTTCAAATTAGGGTGGGCTTGGAAACCAAAATTGAATAAAGATTATTTCTTAAATCTTGGAGCAACGGCAGATTTTGGGCAAAGTATCGGAGCAAAATCGTTGAAAAGATTTACAATTAATAGTGCTGGCGGACAACAAATCAATGCTGATACCTTAAAACAAACTACTGGAAATGCTTCATTGCCAGCGACTTATAGATTTGGAATAAGTCTCGAAAAACCTGCTAAGTTATTAGTGTCTCTTGATTATTCATTAACGCAATGGTCTGGTTTTCAGAATATTAATGGTTCAAACGAAAACTTAAAAAATGCTTCTACTATTGCTTTGGGGGCGGAATATATTCCTAAATTTGATGCTATAAATGGATATTTCAATCATGTGATGTATCGTGCAGGAGTTAATTACACCACTTCTCCGTATTCAATTAAAGGTGGTAATGCGGCAACTGATATGAGTTTCTCGGTAGGTGCGTCCTTTCCTCTGAGAACAATTTCATATATTAATGTGGCGTATGTAAGAGGGAAAAGAGGAACGTTTGAGACGACGGGAATTGAGGAGGTTTATAACAAAATTGTGGTTGGATTTTCTTTAGGAGATTTCTATTGGTTTCGTAAAGCTAAAATTGATTAGTTATCTGTTAATAGTTATTGGTTCATAAAATGTTGATAATTAGATATATACAAAGATTTTTGAATACTGTGGTCTGTGTTTTCGCAGACCACTTTTGTTGCTATAAAGCAAGTTTTTCCTATCTCTTTTTTCCTATCTCCTTTCTCCTTTTGACTTCCTGTGAAGACGATAAAAAGGTTGTAAAAAAAGAGGAATATAAAGGTCCAATTTCAGAGGTTTATGGTATTAATATGACTTATTCTGACTCTGCGAAATTGGTGGTTAGAATGACAACCGATGTGCAATTGACGATGGCTTCGGAGGATAAGATTTTTCCGAAGGAAATTCGGGTCTTCTTTTTTGATAAATTTGGGAATAATACCACAAAATTAAGAGGAGATTCTGCCAGATTTATTCGTGCTAAAAACCTTTACAGAATCATGGGAAGGGTGCAAATTGATAATCAAGTAAAGCATGAAATCTTAGAAACACCCGAATTGTTTTGGAGTCCTGATACCAAGAAAATTTATACTGACAAACGCATAGATATTAAAACTCCCGATCAAGTGCTGCATGGCATGGGTATGGATTCTAACCAAGATTTTACGGATTATACGATTCGGAAAGTTACGGGAGTGGTTAGTGTGAAGAGCCTTCCACAATAGGTAATTATTGAAGTCTGAATTGTTGAGTTGTTGAGAACACGACAATCCAACAATTCAAACTTCAACAGTTATTTTTTACATCCTTCCAACACTTTTTGCACACTTTTTACATCCGTAATCGTCTTTTCATTCCCCCATTCGTTGTATATGTACGTAGCGATTTCTGCAACGTCTAACGCTTGTAATTGCAAATTTGCTGGCATTGGTTGGCGGTAGGTTTTACCGTTTACCACGATGGTGTCTTTCAAGCCATTTCTCATTGAACAAAGAATTAAATTCTTATTATCTTTCAAGAAATCTGAGCCTGCAATGGGCGGATAAAGCCCTGCCAAACCTTGCCCGTTATCTTGATGGCAATTGGCACAATGCAGTTTATAAAGTGCTTGACCATCAATGTAATACTGTTTTAGTTTTACGTCTTCTTGGCTGCATGAGGTAATAAGCATTGAGCATTGAGCGGTTAGGAAAAGGGAGAATAATTTCTTTGTTATAAAATTCATTTTCTAAAAGTATAACAGGTTTCCAACCTGTTATTTTAAGTTAATTCTCAAAAACAGGTTGGAAACCTGTTGTACATCTACTCTTTCAACAATGTCTCCATATCCTCCATCAATTTATCCACTTTTTCAGGAACAGTTCCGTCGTAAATTCCTCTGATGTGTCGGTTTTTATCTATTAAAATAAAGGCTCCGCTATGCACAATTCCTCCTGGTTGAGTTGGGTCGTCGGTAGCGGAAACCATGTAGCTTTTTTGTCCGATTTCGTAGATTTTTGCTTTATCGCCCGTGACCATTTGCCATGTTTTTGATTTAATGCCTAAGTTGTTCATAAACTCTCGTAACACAGCGGGCGTATCGTGTCGTGGGTCTATTGTGTGCGAGAGAATACCCACTTTTGGATTATCCTTAAATTTCTCATAAATCCGCAACATTTGGGTTTTCATCTTTGGGCATATCGTTGGACAAGTCGTAAAAAAGAAGTCTGCCACATAAATTTTTCCTTCATAATCCTTCTGCGTAATTTTCACAGAATCTTGATTAATGAACTCAAAATCAGGAATTTGGTGATAAATGGTATCAGTAACTTTCTTTCCATCAACTGTTTTTATGACTGCTTCCTTATTGCCAAGAATTGGGAGTTTTTCGGGTTTTGGGTTGCAGGAGGAGAGGAGTATGGAAAGATATAAATAGTTTGATATTTTCATTTTTTTGTTTATTTACTTCCCCAAAAATCCATTAGCTTCCTCTATACTCTTGTCAGTCAGGACTTTAACTTCTGTAATTTTAGTTTTTTGGTCGGCGAAATATTTGCTAATTTCTACTTCTGATTTGCCTTTTACAGATTCTGGTTTGTAGTTTTCCATCCAAATAGACATTTGATTGCTTGAATTTTCTAAATCTGCATATAATTTTTGTGCATTTAGAGAATCTGGCGATACCTTCATGGCAGAATCTAATTTACTTTCTAACTTCATAAGTTCATCGCCTTTTATCATCACCTCATCATGAATATCAATGACTCCTTTAATCATTAGTTCTTGCTTGTCTTCTGCATTCTTTTGACAGGCTGTCAATGAGGCAAAAATGGATATTGAGATTATTATTTTTTTCATGTTTATATTATTGTTGATTAGATTGCAAACAAGCCAATAAATCTTCCTTCTCCAAATCTGGAAATTCAACCAATAATTCATCAATTGAATCACCTGCCGAAAGGTATTCTAACATAGATTCAACCATACACCTTTTGTTTCGGATGGTTAGTTTACCATGACAAATCAAAGGATTTATCGTGATTCTATCAAGTAATGATGATGTTTCCATATCTACAAATCCAATTTATAATTCGTCTTATCCACTAAATGTTTACTCAAAATCTCTCTTGCGTTCTCCACAACGGCTTTTGAAGGATTTTGTCCGCCAATCATTTGGGCAATTTCCATGACACGCTCTTCATTGGTTAACTTCTTGATGCGAGAAACAGTTTTGGCAGATGAGTTATCTTTATACACAAAATAATGGGCTGAACCTTGTGCTGCAATTTGGTGCAAATGCGTAATGGCAATCAATTGGTGACTGCGGCTCATTTCACGCATCATATTTCCAACTTTTATTGAAACTTCACCCGAAATTCCTGTATCAATTTCATCAAAAATGATGGTTGGCAAGGCTCTTTTATTGGCTAAAATATACTTTATTGCCAACATCAAACGGCTAAATTCACCGCCCGAAGCCACATTTTTAATGGGCTGCGGTTTAATTCCTTTATTGGCAGAAAAAAGTAAGTTGATGGCATTTAGACCATTAGGCGTTGGTTTGATGATGTCGTTATTAATATTCAAACTGGCATTGGGCATTCCTAAATCTTTCAATAAATCCGAAATTTGTTTTTCGATAATGGGTAAAACAGTAATCCGAGATTTTGATAAACTTTCTCCCGATTTAATCATCAACTTTTCAGTTTTTTCAACGTTGGCCTTGGCTTTTTCAAGGGCTTCGTCAATGTTTAAAACCTTAGAAACTTTTTCTTCCAAATCGTTTTGAATGGCAATTAATTCACGATCTGTTTTGACTTGGTGTTTCTGCAAAAGATTATACAAAGAATCAAGACGTTGTTGAATTGTGGAGATTTTTTCATTATCCAATTCTACTTCTTCCGCCTCTGATTCTACTTCTACTGCAATGTCTTTTAGCTCAATCAAGCAGCTTTGCAAGCGACTTCGTAATTGCTCATATTGTTCTCCGAAGTTACTGATTCCGTTAAAATTGGCAACGGCACTGGTTAGAAAGGAGATAATTGATTGGTCGGGAGCATTCAAATATTCAGTCACTAACAACAATTTCGACTTGACTTCTTCGGCATTTTCGAGCTTGTTTAACTCCAATTCTAAACCCTCCAATTCATTGCCTTTTAGCTTCACTTTTTGCAGTTCATCCAAGAGAAAAGCATTATAATCAAACTCTTTTTTAGATTCTTTGGCTTCGTTCAATAATTGCTCATAAGTCCGATTAGCTTTGTTATATGTTTGGAAATCAGCTTTATATTTATCCAAAAATTCGTTGTTTTGGGCAAAAGTATCCACAATTTGAAGTTGGTAATCATTTGCACCCAAAAGTAAATTATCATGCTGAGAGTGTACGTCCATCAGTTGTGAAGTCACTTTACGAAGCGTTTCCAAATTCACGGGTGTATCGTTCACGAAGGCACGAGTTTTGCCTTGTGGAGAAATCTCTCGGCGGATGATGCAATGGTCTTCATAATCCAATTCTTCTTCTTCAAAAATATTTCTGATAATATAACCCGAAATATTAAATTCACCCTCAATTACACATTTTTCAGTTGGATTATAGAGCGTGCGAGTATCGGCACGATTGCCCAATAATAAGCCAATTGCCCCCAACATAATGGATTTTCCTGCACCCGTTTCGCCCGTGATGATGTTCAAAGCACGGTCGGGAGCAAAGTCCAAATGCTCAATGAGAGCGTAGTTTTTTATTTGTAAGTTTGTTAGCATTTGACTGTGAGGTCGTGAGGTTTTGTTAGTAATTCATACATAAAGTTAAAAATACAATTTGATATTTAGATTCTTGGATAATACATCAATTAAAATTTCTCATATCTTTGTTTAAAAATCATCAAATTATGGTAGGATTTAGCGAAAAAGCTCACCAATTGGGTTTCAATCGATTCTCTGATATTCCCGAACACCTTGTTTATGAGGAATGGGACGGTGTACCTATTCTCTATAAAGGAATACATGAATATGCCCTTCAAAATTATAATCTTAACCAACTCGAAATGGGAAGTAGTATCTTTCAATCACTAATTATAGAATTTATTTTAGGGCAATTATATGATACAATTAATCGCAAAATATACGCTATTGTAACTAATGAACCAGGTTTGCATTTAGGTTATCGCAATAATCTTTCAAATGATATTGCCATTATTGAGAGAAATAAAATCGTTAATAAAAGGTCAATTAAATATGCCAATGTGCCTCCCAAAGTGGCTATTGAAGTAGATGTCAGAGCCGATTATGAACAAGAATTTGAGAGTTTCAATGATTATATTAATCAAAAAACGCAAAAATTATTAGATTTTGGCGTTGAAAAAGTCATCTGGATTCTCTCCTCTGAATTGCAAGAAGTTAGAGTTTCTACTTTATCTCAAACAAGTATTCATGCTTGGACTGACACCATTGAAATCTTGGATGGCGTTACATTTTGTTTGAATGATATGGATTTATCTTAACCCTCAAAAACTCCGTCTCTCTTCCCCATTTTCGCCTCAAAAGCCTCTTGTAAATCCGCTGAAAGCAACATGGCTGCATTCCAAGTTGCCATATAATTGAGTCCATCCGCAACGGAATGGTCACGAGTGTGGAGCAAAATATGCTTTGTTCCTCTGATAGATAACGGAGATTTTTGGGCAATCGTTTCGGCAATTTTCATTACTTCTGTCATCATCGTGGATTTATCTGAAAATGAACGATTTACAATGCCAATTCGCTCTGCTTCTTGCCCGCCCACGTTGCGTCCAGTATATGCCATTTCTCGCACCATACCTTCACTAATAAGCTTTGGTAAGCGTTGGAGTGTTCCCAAATCTGCCACCATGCCCATGTCAATTTCTTTAATGGTGAAATAGGCATCGTCCGTGCAGTAACGCATATCACAACCACAAACCAAATCTATGCCACCGCCAATACAACCGCCATGAATGGCCACTAAAACAGGCTTGGAACAGTTTTCAATCGCATTGATTGGGGCTTGTAATTTCAAAACATTTTTACGTAAAGTTTCTCTTTTTCGCCCCTCACATTTGGTATGATTTTGAGAAACTGACATCAACAAACTAAGGTCAATTCCTGCACAGAAATTTTTAGATTCTCCGCCTTCCAACACAACCACACGGACATTTGCGTTTTCGTCAAGGTACTCAAAAACCTCCGTAATTTCATCCCATGCGGTTTGATTGAGGGCATTCATTTTGTCGGGACGATTGATTGTAACGTGGGCAATGTGGTTTTGGATGTCTAATTTGAGGGTTTCCATTTTGAATACAATGATAGAATGAGTGAATGATATAATGAGAGAGTATTTTGCGAGAAATGAAGTTATTGAAAGTTTTTAAATAAAGCAAAATGGATTGCAAAAAAGGACAGCTTCGCTTACGAGAAGATGGTGAGCGAGACTTTAGGTTGTTATATTATGTACAGCAAAAAAAACCCAGAGCAAGTCTGGGTTAAAATAAAATTTTAGAGTGCAGCACAAGAGCAAGTCCTACGGGGCACTTTCGTGTTACAAAATTAAGAAGAATAATTAATATTTCAATCTATTAATCAATATTTTGAGCAATTATTCCTTTCACAGTTAATTGAATATTTAATCCTTTTTTTAGCAATTGTATTGCTGTTTCAAAATCATTACACCGATTCGGTGAGATTTTATTTATGTAGAATGCAATTAGTTTCAATACACCTGATAATGTGTTTCGGTTCTTATCCGTTATATCTAATCCTGGAATAGCTTTAATACCTTTAGGAGAATGGTAGTCAAATAAAACGCCATTGTGAGCACAAATGTTACGAATATTTAGAATAGTTCTTACATGAGCTTCAAAAACAGAAGGTTTTTTTATACCATAATAATTAGCTATCTTTTCTTTAATAGACTCATCTTTTAGTGCTGAATATAACTTAAAAACAGAGCCAAAGGTTAAAAACTCAATTGTTTTCCAAGCAGGGGCATATTTATCATTTATATATTTTTTGTGATGATTCATAATTGCTTGATTGTTTCTCTTAAATTCATCACTGTAGTAATTTTTTTCAAAAGTATTAACGAAATTCCTCTCTACAATAGTAGTATCTGCAAACCAAGTAGGAGAATTAGGGAAAATATTGGATACTTCATAAATTACTTTAGTTCTAAAGTTTATTTCAAAGCGAGTTAAATATTTTGTCAATAAGTTTTTTAAATCTGTATCAAAATAATAAAGTAGCAACACATCTGAGAATTTAATGTCATGTATGAAATCATGAGTTGTAGGGTTTGAAAAAGGATGCCAGTAAAACCCTAATCTATAATAACCAATATCAAGCAATATCTCTTTGATTTTTTCACTATCTAAATCTAAAATCATACCCCTACTTTTAAGTAGATCTATTTGTTCCAATACAGATGTTGCCTTCTGACCCATTTTTAATAAATTATCGAAAATTAAACCATTTAAAAACGTAATTACTAATAGCAAAGGTAGGTTACATATCGATTATTTTCATACTTGGCTGGTAATCTGTCGTCATTTGAATGTTTGTAAATAAAGTAAAAAAGAATAGCACGCAAATAACGCTGATTTTTATCTGCGCCATCTACGTGCTATCAACACAAGATTCCCGTGCTACATAACCGTCCGAATTTTCAATTCATTCAATTGTTTATCGTCAATCGTTGAAGGAGAATCAATCATTACGTCTCTTCCTGAGTTGTTTTTTGGGAAGGCGATGAAATCACGGATTGAATCTGAACCGCCAAATAATGAACAAAGTCTATCAAAACCGAACGCTAAACCACCGTGCGGAGGTGCGCCATATTCAAAAGCATCCATTAAAAATCCGAATTGATGTTTAGCTTCTTCGTCGGTAAATCCTAAAACGCCGAACATTTTTGCCTGTAATTCTTTCTGGAAAATACGGATTGAACCGCCACCAACTTCAACGCCATTAATTACTAAATCGTAGGCATTGGCTCTAATTTTCCCTAATTCACCCGTTTCCAAATATTTCATATCCTCTGGTTTTGGACTCGTGAATGGGTGGTGCATCGCAAACCATCTATCATCCGCTTCGCCATATTCCAATAATGGGAAATCCACAACCCAATGGGCAGCGTATTTCTTTGGGTCACGAAGTCCGAGGCGATTACCCATTTCCAAACGTAGTTCATTTAATTGCTTACGAACTTTGTCGCCATCGCCAGGAAGAATTAGGATTAAATCGCCCCTCTCCGCTCCGAAGGCTTCCGCCCATTTCTTCAAATCTTCTTCTGAATAGAATTTATCTACCGACGATTTTAGGCTTCCATCTGCATTGTAACGAAGGTAAATCATGCCTTTCGCTCCAATTTGAGGACGTTTTACGAAATCCGTCAATTCATCCATTTGCTTGCGGGTGTATTCTGCACAATCCTTGGCACAAATTCCTACAACGGTATTGGCATCATCGAAAACTGGAAATCCTTTTCCAGAAACCAAATCAAGAGCTTCACCGAAGCGTCGGTCGCCCCCGCCCTCTCCCGTGGAGGAGTCTTTTAAAGTTACAAACTTCATATCAAAACGAATATCTGGTTTGTCTGAACCATAAAATTTCATGGCGTGGTCGTAGGTCATGCGAGAAACTTCGCCCAAATCTAAACCTTTTACTTCGGTGAAAAGATGACGAATCAATCCCTCGAACATATTGAGAATATCCTCTTGTTCGATGAATGACATTTCGCAGTCAATTTGAGTAAATTCAGGCTGACGGTCGGCACGTAAATCTTCGTCACGGAAACATTTTACGATTTGGTAATAACGGTCAAAACCCGACACCATCAATAGCTGTTTGAAAGTTTGAGGCGACTGTGGCAAAGCGTAAAATTCTCCTGGATTCATCCTTGAAGGCACCACAAAATCCCTTGCTCCTTCGGGCGTTGATTTAATCAAAACGGGGGTTTCTACTTCAATAAAGTCTTGATTGTCAAGATATTGGCGAGTTGCTTTCGCTACGCTATGACGCAATATTAAATTCTGGCGAACAGGATTTCTACGTAAATCAAGGTAACGATATTTCATTCTGATGTCATCGCCACCGTCAGTTTCGTCTTCAATCAAAAACGGAGGAAGTTTGGCAGGATTTAATACAGAAAGTTCAGTGATTTTTATTTCAATATCACCCGTAGGCATTTTATCATTTTTTGATAAACGCTCCACGACTAAACCCGTGGCAGAAATTACAAATTCACGACCGAAAGTACGAGATAAATCCAAAATTTCTTTGGGAGTTTTGCCTTCTTCGAGCATCAATTGCGTAACGCCGTAGCGGTCACGGAGGTCAATCCAAATCATGCCCCCTTTGTCACGAGAGCGTTGTACCCAACCGCAAAGGGTTACGGTTTGGTTTACATGAGCGAGGCGAAGTTCGCCGTTATTGTGAGTTCTAAGCATACTTTTTTTATACGTAGGACAACAGGTTGGAAACCTATTATACTTTAAAATTTTCACAAAAATACGGAATAAAGAGGCTTTGCCCAATAGAGTTTGTTTAATTTCAAAAATCAGTTAAGAACCATTTATCTTTGTGTTTAAAATCAACAGAAAATGAATCAAGACTTTAATAATCTCCCGCCAAAACGCCAAGCCCAATTAATGGCTTTCGACCGCCTTCTGACTATCATGGACGAACTTCGGGAGCAATGTCCATGGGATAAAAAACAGACCATCGAAAGCCTCAGACACCTTACGATAGAAGAAACCTACGAACTTTCGGATGCCATCATGGAAGGCGATTTGCAGGAAATTAAGAAGGAATTGGGCGATGTGATGTTACATTTAGTGTTCTATTCAAGAATTGCTTCGGAGACAAACGCCTTTGATATTTCGGATGTTTTGCATGGCATTTGTGAGAAATTAATCCATCGTCATCCGCACATATACGGAGACGTGAAAGTGGAAAATGAAGAGCAAGTAAAACAAAATTGGGAAGCCATTAAATTGAAAGAAGGCGGAGGAAATAAATCTGTTTTAGGCGGTGTACCTGCTTCATTGCCAGCCTTAGTGAAAGCCATGAGAATTCAGGAAAAAGCTCGAGGTGCTGGTTTTGATTGGGAAGAAAAAACGCAAGTTTGGGAAAAGGTGGAAGAAGAAATGGAGGAATTTAAAAACGAATTTAATGTTGTGGATAACCACGCTATTAATGTGGAAAAAGCGGAAGGAGAATTTGGTGATTTATTGTTTTCATTGGTTAATTATGCCCGTTTTATCAACATTAATGTGGAAACAGCTTTGGAACGCACCAATCGTAAATTTATCAAGCGGTTTAATTATTTGGAGGCAAAGGCGAAGGAGCAAGGAAAGACCTTGCAGGATATGACTTTGGCGGAAATGGATGTGTATTGGGAAGAGGCGAAGCGGGTATAGGGGTACTGTGAATTACGCCTTTTATTCCCTACCTTTACTCTTTACAAAAATCTCCAAAAATGGACTTCAAACTTATTTCAGAATATAAACCAACGGGCGACCAACCTCAAGCAATCGTGAAACTTGTGGAGGGTGTTGTGAACGGTGAAGAATCCCAAACGCTCTTGGGCGTAACGGGTTCTGGAAAGACTTTTACGGTGGCAAATATGATTACTCAGGTCAATCGTCCGACTTTGGTTTTGAGTCATAACAAAACCCTTGCCGCTCAACTTTACGGTGAATTCAAACAGTTTTTTCCAGAAAATGCCGTTGAATATTTCGTCTCCTATTACGATTATTACCAACCCGAAGCCTTTATTGCTTCCACTAATACCTACATTGAAAAAGACCTCGCCATCAACGAAGAGATTGATAAATTAAGGCTTTCCACGACTTCTTCGTTGATGTCTGGACGAAGAGATATTATCGTAATTGCCTCTGTATCGTGTATTTATGGCATGGGAAACCCCGAAGAATATCGTCGAAGCATTTTACGTTTTGGCGTGGGTGAAATCATTTCTCGTAATCAATTTCTCTTTCGTTTGGTTGAAATTCTGTATTCAAGAACCGAAGCGGAATTTACTCGTGGCACTTTTCGAGTAAAAGGCGATACCGTTGACATTTGTTTGCCTTACGCAGATTTTGGCTATCGAATTATGTTTTTTGGCGATGAAATTGAAACCATTCAACGAATTAATCCACAGACGGGTAAGAAGATTTCGGATGAAAAAATGATTGCCATTTTTCCAGCAAATCTCTTCGTAACGGGTCGTGATGTGTTGATAAATGCGATTAATTTTATCCAAGATGATTTGGTAGCTCAGATAAAATTCTTTGAATCGGAGGGCAGGTTATTGGAAGCCGACCGCATCAAACAACGCACCGAATTTGACTTGGAAATGATGCGAGAATTAGGATATTGCTCTGGAATTGAGAATTATTCACGCTATTTTGACCAACGAAAACCTGGACAACGACCTTTCTGTTTATTGGACTTTTTTCCTGACGATTTTGTATTAGTGGTGGACGAAAGTCACGCCACGATGCCACAAATTAAAGCCATGTGGGGAGGCGACCGTTCACGCAAGGAGGCTTTGGTGGATTATGGTTTCCGTTTGCCCTCGGCGATGGACAATCGTCCATTAACTTTCCAAGAATTTGAAAATATCACTGGACAAACCGTTTACGTGTCGGCAACCCCAGCGGATTATGAATTAAGGCGTTCGGAGGGTGTAGTTGTTGAGCAAATTATTCGCCCAACGGGTTTGCTTGACCCTGAAATTGAAGTACGGCCAAGTATTAATCAAATTGATGATTTATTGGAAGAAATTCATGAAAGAATCAAACGGGAAGAACGGGTTTTAATTACGACGCTAACCAAAAGAATGGCGGAGGAATTGTCAAAGTATTTGGATAGAGTTGGCATAAAATGTAAATATATTCACTCAGAAGTAAAGACCTTAGACCGTATTGAAATTCTGCGAGAATTACGTTTGGGCGTGTTTGACGTGCTTGTGGGCGTGAATTTATTACGTGAAGGATTGGATTTACCAGAGGTTTCATTAGTGGCCATTATGGATGCCGACAAAGAAGGTTTTCTAAGAGATATTCGTTCATTAATTCAGACCATCGGACGTGCCGCCAGAAATGACCGAGGGAAGGTTCTGATGTATGCCGACCGTATTACAGGCTCAATGGAAAAGGCAATTGACGAAACAAATCGTAGGCGGGCAATTCAGATGGAATATAATATTGAAAACGGAATTACGCCAAAAACCATCTTGAAATCGAAGGAAAAAATTATGGAACAAACATCCATTGCGGACGTGATGGGCAAGCCAATCAAGAACCTAAAATACTATACCGAACCCCAAGAAATCACGATGGCGGCGGATCCAGTGGTGGCGTATATGACAAAGGACGAATTAACAAAACAAGTTAAAAAGGTACAAAATGACATGGAAAAAGCCGCCAAGGAATTAGATTTTGTGGTTGCCGCTCGCTTAAGGGATGAGATGTTGGGATTAAAAAAACTGATTGCGGAGAAGATGTAAAGGCAAAAATTTTGAAATGACTTCCCGAAAGGTTGACCTGTAATGGCATTATTTCGGGAAGTTTACTATTTAAAACATATCATCAAACTGAACAATCACATAAATTCCGATGGATTGATTATAAATGGCAACAGTCTTACTATCCAAAATATTATTGAAACCCATAGAATAGGAGATTCCAATCTGTGTAAATTTTTCCAATTGTAGTCCTGCACCTAAATTAAAGCCATAATCCAATCGGTTAAGTCCATTTGTAAATCTTTTATTTACGTTTGAATAAGTGCTATCAGCCTTTGTGCCTTTCTTATTTATTGTTTGACCAGACATTACATTTCTTCCACTCACTCCTACCCCCAAATATGGGCCTCCCCAGATATTTAATTTTGTTCTAAAACTATTATAATCCCCGAAAGTATAATTAAAATTTGGGCATAAATCAATATAATGCAATTCGAGCGAATTTTCTACAAAAGTTGAATCAGAAAAATTAAATTTTGATTTAAATCCCTTGGGATTGTAATGAATTTCGGGTTGAAAGCGAAGACTTTTGGATAAGTTATAGTTTATACCAAACCCAAAATCAATGACTGGTTTCAAAGAAAAATTATCTTTTTGATAGATATTATCTGTGCGAACACTCACTGACCGAACTCCAAATTTAAAGATGTAGCGGTCTTTTTTAAATTGTGCTTCTGCAAAAAATGAGGCTAATATAAAATACAGTGTAAATATAATCAATTTCATATAAATGAGTGATTTGTGGGATTTTAAACGAAATATACACCACAATTCTCAATTAATATGTAGATTTTGTATTAAAAAAACGAAATTTATTATTCGGAAACATTAAAACATTCTTTTCCAACCAAATCTAATTAACAGCAACAGACCCATGAAACCTACGGCAATGTATTGAAATGGAACGTAAGTAATGGCATAAATCCTAAGTCTATCCAGAAACCACATCACACCAATTATGGCAAAAATCAAAGTAACAAAACCTGATAATTTTCCGAAAGCAGGAACAAATTCAAAAGGAATATTCCGTTTGATAATTATGAGCGTCCCAACCATCGAAACGATAGGTAAGATTTGTGTAATAAGATTCATATCCCAAATACTTTGACGTTCAAAAAGGAATAAATAAACGTTCAGCGTAATGGCAAAAATGCCAGGAATACTGGCTAAATATGCCATGGCTGCATAAAAAAAACGAGCTGGATTTTGTTGTGGAGGTGTATTAGGATTTTGCCAAATACTAATGAGAAACGTTAATAGAGGAATGCAAACCAAAAACCAAAGTAAGTTATTGGGATTAGCGGAAATTTGAGCAAAAATATCTCTTAAAGTCATGTATCGTTTGATTTTGAATTAAGCATTCATTAGTTTAAGCCTAAAATTAAGGATTTTTATTATTCAAATGACATAACATTGCTTCATCCCCCAAATGTAATTCTTCTATCACTACCAAGGCTGTACTTATTACAAATTATAATTCGTTTTATTTTGGTAACTTTGTAACTTGAAAATCGGTAATCCTTTGATTGCCAAAATTACGAATACCCTTTATGAGACTGAATTTCAAAGACTTAATTATATTCGAGAACGACGATTATATTCTAATAAATAAACCTCCACACATCGCATCTTTGGACGAACGTCAAGCCGATAACTCCCAGAGTATCTTGCGTTTAGCCAAAGAATATGCCGATGATGCCCAATTATGTCACCGCTTGGATAAAGAGACTTCGGGTGTTTTGGCCATTGCGAAAAACCCAGCCGCCTATCGTCATCTTTCGATGCAATTTGAACATCGGAAAGTTGAAAAACGCTATCATGCCGTGGTGAATGGAACGCATAATTTTGAAATGATTTCCGTCTATTTGCCCATTGCCATGAAGAGAGATGGAACCATGGTGGCAATCGACCGACAAAAAGGAAAAGAAGCAGATACAATTTTTAATACCATGAAGGTTTACAGAAACCACACACTTGTGGAGTGTATGCCAATCACAGGACGTATGCACCAGATACGAATCCACTTGGTATGTTTAAAAGCACCCATCGTATGCGACCCCACGTATGGCGGTGAAATGATATTTCTTTCAGATATAAAACGAAAATTTCACCTCAAAAAAGAAACGGAAGAACAACCAATCATAAAGCGAGTTGCCCTTCATGCTCATTCATTGACATTCAGATTATTGAACGAAGAGATTATAAAAATAGAAGCACCTTATCCAAAAGATTTTGAAGTTTTGGTCAAGCAGTTAGATAAGTTTTCGTAATTTTGTAAAAGTAATGGCTTCGTAGTACAATGGATAGGACGTAGGTTTCCGGTACCTGAGATGAAGGTTCGATTCCTTCCGAGGCCACAAATAAATCCTAATTATCTGAATTAAAGATAGTTAGGATTTTTATTTTTCAGATGAATCACTATTTTTACGTATAAAAGTAAATCAAATTTCTTTAAAATGTCAGCCCTAAAACAAGCCCTCCTTCAACTCGCAAACCCTGAACGAGCCATTCAAGCAGCCCGATTCTTTAAGACTGGGAAAGGACAATATGGAGAAGGTGATATTTTTATCGGTTTATCAAACCCACAAGTACAAGCCTTAGTGAAACAGCATTGGAAAGCAACAGAAATGGTTGATATTCAAAAACTTATTAATGACAAAATCCATGAATTGCGTTTTGCAGGATTGTTGGTTTTAGTAGCAAAATTCCCAAAATCTTCTCCTGTTGAACAACAAGAAATCGTTGATTTTTACGTAAAAAACGTTCAGCAAATCAATAATTGGGATTTAGTAGATTGTTCTGCCTATAAGATTTTAGGTAAATTCTTACTGAATAAAGACCGCCAAATTCTCTACGATTTAGCGGATTCTGGACATCTGTGGTCAGAGCGTATTGCGGTGGTTTCTTGCTTTGAATTTATCAGAAATGGACAGTTTTCAGACATTTTTAATCTCTCAGAAAAATTCCTCATTCACAGGCACGACCTTATGCACAAAGCCTGCGGATGGATGTTGCGTGAAGTGGGTAAAAGAGATGAATTAGCATTAGAAGAATTCTTGGATGAACACCTACAAAATATGCCAAGAACGATGCTAAGATATGCTATTGAACGGATGGAGGAGGGAAAACGGTTGGGATACTTGAGAAAGTGAACAATTATCAATTAATAGTGAACAGTTAATGGAGATTCGAATGAATCAAAACTGTTAATTATTAATTGATAATTGTTAATTAAAATCACCCAATCGCCATTTTAACTAAATCAGCCGTATTTTTAGCCTTCACTTTTTTCATCATATTTGCCCGATGATTATCAACCGTTCTGATACTCAAAAATAGTTTATCAGCCATTTCTCGGCTATTAAATCCTTGTACAATCATACCCAAAATCTGTTTTTCTTTGGGGGTAATTTTCTCGAAAATAGGTCGAGTTTCTACTTGTGTACCAGAAGTTTTTGCTAATAACTCATTAATGATTACCTCCGAGATTTCGGGAGGGAAATATTTTCTGCCTTCCGAAACCACTTTGATTGCCCGTAATAATTCTTCTTTACTGGTATCTTTTAATAAATAACCATTCGCTCCATTTTCAACGGATTTGATTATGTATTCTTTATTATGGTGCATTGAAAAGATTAAGATTTTTACCTCAGGATATTCTTCAGAGATAATCTTTGCGGCTTCGATTCCCGACATTTTAGGCATCGTTAAATCCAAAATGACAACATGGGGCATAAGTATTTTTACTTTTTCAATAGCATCCAAGCCATCTGATGCTTCGCCAATTACCTGAATGCCTTCTTCATCTTCCAAAAGCATTTTCATTCCCTTTCTGACAACGTCGTGGTCATCGGCTAATAAAATGGTAATTAAATTCATAGTTTTTCAGCTTTGAGTTGTGAGCCTTGAGCAATGAGTTCTGATAACATCCTATTACTTATGATTCACAACGATTAATTAGATTTATAGTTCTGTCTAAATTATTAACTGGAATAAAAGAGGTGTGAGTTTAAAAATTTTAAAGCTCATTACTCACAACTTATGGCTCATTGCTATTTCGGTATTTTAATTTTTATGCTTGTTCCCTTGCCCACTTTGGACTGGATTTTAAACGATCCATTTAATAACTCCGCACGGGCTTGCATATTTTTCAATCCACTACCCCTCATTTTATCTTTTACTGATTTAAAATCAAACCCTTTACCATTATCCGAAACAACTAAATTTGCAAATTGTTCATTTTCAGATAGTTGTATGTTAATCAAGTTGGCATTTGCATATTTTATTGCATTATGAATTGCCTCTTGCGTAATGCGATAAAAACAAGTTTCAATGGCTTCTGACATTCGATTAACCTTTTCGGTTTGAAGATTAAAGGTCATATTGGTAATTTTTGAAACTTGTTCAGTCAAAATCCTAATGGCGGGAACAACACCAAAGTCAGTCAGAACCGAAGGGGCAAGACTAAACGAAACGGTTCTGGTTGCTTCAATCGTTTCTTGAATCAAATTTTGTAATTCATTAAAGGATTTTGCTTGTTTTGCATTAACAAAGTCAAAACTTTTGACCTTTTCACTATGTAATCGTAAGCCCGTTAGCATCTGTCCAATACCGTCGTGGAGGTCGGCGGCTAATCGTTTTCGCTCTCCTTCTTGTCCTTCCATGAGCGATGCTGCCCGTATTTTTTCCTCCGCCAGTTGTAATTTGTATTTCTCTTCAGTAGTCTGCACCAAGGCTTCTTGGGTTTTTACTAATTCATTATTTGTTTGGCGAAGATTACTTTCAGAATTGGTTAGTTTTTTGATAACAAAACGGATATTATCAGCAATTGGTCTAAAAATGAAAGCTCCTTCCAAAATCAGGATCAAAAATAAAAGTGTGAATAATAACATTTCAATATTCTTAGTCGTTTCCACCCTTTTTGTGGATTCTAAATCATATTGCGTTACGATTTCATCCATCTTTTTTAAAAAAGTTCTTTCATTGATAAGTATCTGATTTAAAGAAGATTGCAATGACTCTTGTTGATTTTTTTCTGGTTTTTCAATTAGTTTATCAACCTTTTTCGCATTTGTTAAAACTACTTTAAAAATTGGTTCAATCGTTTGAAACATACTGTCAATTTTCGGACTATTTCTGACTTTAAAGGTGCGTCCATCCGTTTGTAAATTCCTATTTTTAAGAGCATAATGACTTGATTCCCAGAGCAAAATAATTTCTTTTATATCTCTCGAATAGTACTCAGCATCCGCTTGAAAAATAGTTGGATTACACAATAAAACCGCCGTTTTTGAAAGCCTTTGACTCAACATCCTTTGTCGCCCCGCCACATTTACTACGTGCGAATCATCCAATAATGAATTCAAGAAAATTTGAATTAATAATTGCCCAACAACCGACAACAACGCCACTCCCGAAAGAGCAATGATATATAGGCGTGTAAGGCGATTAAATATTTGATTATCAAGCATATATTACTCTTCTAAACCAATAAAAATTTGTCCATTTTCCTCTCGTACAGGATAAGTCTTAATTACATAATCGTCTCCACTCAAACATTCTCCTGACTTCAATGAAAATGTTTTTTTGTGAAATGGGCAAGCAACTTTTGGTTCGGCTTCTAATCCTGTGGAACCAATCATCCCTCTCGAAAGTGCCATTTGCTGGCGGTGTGGACATAAGTTTTGGGTTGCATACCATTCGCCACGCCTTTCAAAATTAAAGATAGCAATTTGTTCGCCTTCAATCAAGGCACACGCCCCACCATTGGTCGGAATATCTTCTGTTTTGCACGCTAAGTGCCAAGTTATTGTTTGCATTTTTTATTTGTGATTTGGTGATTTGTGATTTTATGAGTTGAGTATTAATCTATTGCCAACACTCACTAAATCACAAATCACAACTGTTATTTCCACTCTCCCGCTTTCACCATTTCTCGCATTGGCTCAAATTTCACATTCGGATCTTTCACATTCGGAGCGTTTACGAAATGCGTAAACCTTTTGCGTAATGCTGGGTTTTCTACTACTTCCTTCCATTCGCACTTGTAGGCTTCTACCAATGATTGCATTTCTGCATCCCATTGCTCGCCCATGCCCAAGACATCATCCACCACTACGGATTTTAGGTAATTGATTCCACCTTCCATTTTGTCTAACCACGGAGCAGTACGAGTTAATGGTTCGGCTGTTTTGATATAAAACATCAAGAAACGGTCGATAAATTTCAAACAAGTTTCAGCGTCAATATCTGTTGCCAATAGTTCAGCGTGACGAGGTTTTACGCCCCCATTCCCGCATACGTATAAGTTCCAACCTTTTTCAGTTGCGATGATGCCAAAGTCTTTTGATTGAGCCTCCGCACATTCACGAGTACAACCAGAAACGGCCGATTTCAATTTATGCGGTGAACGCAAACCACGATAACGCTCTTCAACTTCAATAGCAAAACTAACCGCATCTTG
>JAYVIV010000020.1:0-23586 GCA_043769985.1 Arcicella sp. | reverse complement strand
GAAGGACTTTAATCTGGCTTAAAGCCCCTCTCTTTAAGGAGAGGGGCGACCGTCGCTCGGTTGGGGAGAGGTGACTCCGCCAAATTGTGCATAGTTCCGTTAAATAATCACTTGAAAGTGACCAACTTACGACTTTCATTTTGTCCGTCCACATTCAAATTGAGGATATAAGTTCCTGATTGAAATTGACTTATTCTTAGATTACGTGAATAATTACCGAAAGGAAGTTTCTCTTCTGGTTGAGACAAAATTTCCTTTCCTGAAAAATCAATAATAGTAATTTTGACGGCAGCAGATTTGGTTAAGCTGAAACTAACATCAATGTCTTCTGAACTGGGATTTGGGGCAATCGTTAACCCAAAATCGTTATCAATAATTGGCTCATTTGATAAAACATTGATAGTTTCCAAATCCCTTAATATCAGGTTGTTAAAATCAAAAATAATGTTTGACGGCTTTGCTTTTAAGGTGAATTCAATCGTCTGATTTTGTTTATCATTAAAGACTGTGACGGTTGTGTCCCCCGAACCAATTGATACTTTCAATTGAATAGGCATTGTAAAGAAAATGGGGTTTGTATTTGTAGTTTGTGAGACATCGGCTTTGACCCTAAAATTGCCATCAGCTAAGGGTTGAGACGACCATTGAAATTTGTACTTTGGATAGTTTTCACCAAAAATCCATTGCTTGAAAAAGTAGTCTAATTTCTGTCCATAAATTTGTTCTGCGACGGCTTGAAAGTCTTCCGTTAAAACATTTCCATAAGCATTTTTTGAGGCCACGTAAGTTTGTAGAATCTTGAAAAATTTATCATCACCAACAATTCCACGCAACATGTGCAGAACCGATGCTCCTTTCCGATAGGTACGGGGAGAATTGAAAATTTCATTAATATTATTAACATCCTGCACATAGATTGTTCCTTTCGCAGTCTTTGCCGAGGTCATAAAACCTTTCATGTAGTTATCGTAGGCAACTTTTCCACCCGTTGCTTCCGTATAAATGGCTTCGGAATAAGAAGCAAAGCCTTCATTAAGCCATATACTCTCCCAATTCTTGCAAGTAATTTTATCCCCAAACCACTGATGAGCTAATTCGTGAGCAATTAAAGTTTCTCCAAAACTTCCCATCGACGAGCATGTTTGGTGTTCCATTCCACCACCCCAACCAAATTGTGCATGACCATATTTTTCTTTCACAAAAGGATACAATCCAAATTTCTGAGAGAATAAATTCAGCATAAACGGCGTTTTATCAAGGTTTAATTTATTGGCATTTGTAAGTGTTTCAGGGTATAAATAGTGATTAATAGGCATTTCTTTATTGCCATCATATTTGAAAACACCGTTGTATTCCGCATAATTACTCATGGAAATAGAGATTAAATACTGAGCAATCGGATAACGATTTTTCCATTGGAAAGTCTTCGTACCATCCTGATTATCAATGGTTTTCTCTAAAATCCCATTTGAAACCGAAGTAAAATATTTATCTGCCGTAATCCAGACATCAGAAGAATCCGCTTTATCATCAACCACATTTTTACACGGAAACCAGTCTGACGTACCATAAGGTTCTGATAATGACCAGATTGCTAAATCTTTCTGATTATTGTGTGTACCAAACGCAAAACTATCAAAGCCACTCGAACCTGGAATTCCATGATAAAAAATTACCATGCTTACGATTTGATTTTCAGTGTATATTTTATCTAACTTGATAAGAATTTGGTTAGATTGATGAAGAAAAGCAACTTTTTTGTTGCCGATTTTTACGGAATCTGTCGTAAGGGCATTTTGTAAATCAATGGTCACTTGATTAAGGGATGGAACTTTGCTTTTGGCATTAATCGTAACTTCTCCTTTTAGATTTTTGGGAGTATAAGTTATATTCAAATTTAGTTTATAGTAGGTTACGTCAATGTTATTGTCAGCCGCTTGGGTTGATTGTAAACGAGCATTCTGATTACGTTTTATTAGGGCAGAAATTTTTCCATTTGCACATTCGCTTACAGCATCTTGGGCATATATAACGAAATTAGAATGTAATAAACTCAACAATATTAATATTTTTTTCATAGTATTTTTGTTAGCAAATGGTTTTAAAATATATCTTTCTCCTCATATAAAATCTCATCTTTATCATTCCAGACCTTCAAACTTGCCTTACCTTTTTCATCAAAAATTAATTCCATAAATCCTGATTTACTGGCGTGAAAAGCACAATCTTTTGCCTTAATTTCTCTTTTTATATGCGTTACTTTGCTTCCAGAACCACTTATCAGGAATAAATTATTCGGTCGTTTGATAACCTGCAAATTATGTTCATGCCCAGAAATGGCAATTACATTTTTATGTTTCTCCAAGATTGCCACCATTCGATTCGCCATTTTCAAATATCGAGGTTGATTCATTTCTGAATTCAACGCACGGTTAACACCTAATAATCCAAAAGTCATCAAGGGGGAATAATTGACCAAAGCATAATACCAACTCTTGCTCTTATGAAAGCCATGTTCGCCATAATCAACCAACGGATGGTGAGATAAAAACAACGTTTTTTTGCCTTGCTTTTCCACTGCCGTCAGAATAGAATCGAGGCGACGAAAATAGGTTTTTTCCATTAAATTAAATTTGTCATCCATTCCAACTTGATGATAAAAAGCACTGTGAAGCCACCAATCGGTATCAGTAAAAACCAAAACCATTTTCCCTAAATCCTTCGTAACAGGCCCTGGCAAGCCTTTTTCAGGAAAAAAATGTTTTGTTTTGGGCTGATTTAAAGAATCATGAGCAAATTTGTTGATATAATCTGCTTGACGCATTACATTTTTTAGACCCTTCCATCGCCCCTTCGCCCAATCATGATTGCCAGGAATAAAATACCAATCTCCCTTAAAATCTTTGAGTGTGTGGAGTTGAGTAAGGAGTTTTAATTCCGCCTCTTTTGAACCGTCTAAACCTCTTGGATAAATGTTATCTCCCAAGAAAATAACGCCTCCGTGTTCAGTAGTGTTCAAGTGTTTTTGAAGCGTTTTATGAACATCATTTTGCTCAGTATCGTCTCCTGCATCACCTATTAGGAAAAGTGAATAGGGCTTATTTTGGGCGTGTAAGTTGTTGATTATGAGGGAGAAAAATACTAAAAATAATAATTTCATGAATTTTTTGGGTGTTATTACTTGGTTAATTACTTAGATAACATACCTCTGATTTTTTCTATCAAAACTTCATTGATTTTTCGATAACTCTCCACCGTCCAACCAGCAATGTGAGGCGTGAGAATAACGTTTTTCAGTTTAAATAATTGTGAATAAACTGCTTCTTGTTTGAGCGTTAGCGTAGTAAACTTTTCATTTTCCAGCACATCCAAACACGCCCCTCTAACTTTTCCTGATTGTAAGCCTTTCAAGATAGATTCTGTGCAAGCCACTTCACCTCTTGAGGTATTAACGATAAAAATATTTTTCCTAAACTTTTGGATAAAATCGTCATTAATCATCATCCGAGTTTCAAGTGTGAGTGGAACGTGGACGGATAATAAATCTGTTTCCTCAAATATCTCCTTCATTGAGGCTTTTGAGGCCAAAAAACCTTCTTTCGATAAGCCCTTTTCTTCTTTATCGTAAGCCAAAACTATTACCCCAAAACCAATCAATCTCTCTGCCAAGGCTTTACCCATATTTCCATATCCGATTATGCCAACAGTCATCCCTCTCAATTCAATACCACGATTTTTTTCTCGTTCCCAAATGCTTTGACGAACTTCTGAATCTGCATAATTAAGTTTATTAAATAGCATCAAAATCATTCCCATCGTATGTTCCGCCACTGCATCGGCATTACCTTCATTTGCTGCAAAAACTTGAATATTTTTTCGGCTAACCTCCTCAATATCAATCAAGTCTAATCCTGCTCCTGCTCTGCCGATAAATTCTAATTTATCAGCGTAAGACAGAAAATCTTTATCAATCTTTGTCTTACTTCTAATGATTAATCCTTCAAAATCTTTAATAATTTCAAGGATTTCGGAGCGATTAATGTTTGGCTGATAATTTACTTCAAAACCTAATTCAGATAACATGGGGAAGATATTTTCGTGTAAATCATCGACAATTAGTATTTTTTTCATTTGATTTCGAACAGGAATATTTGGGTTATACAATAAAAAACCTGCCGTTAGATGGACAGGTTCATTTTTCTCTGGAAAATTTATAAGTTCGTTTTGGATGTAACCAAAAATAAAGAGCAATCAGCGTTCCTATAATCATAAAAAACATACTTTCTAAGATTAATTGGAAGTAATAAAGTCTATCAAATCGTTCTTCTTTCAGCAAATAAATGTCTGCCAAAATCATCAACACAATCATGAATCCTCCTGTTAGAAGTGTTCCTCTGAACAATAGATATTTCCATTTTTTGCTCATTACTTTTTGAGTTAGAGAAGTTGAAATTTATAAAGTTAAATAGTTGATTTGTGATAACTATTTAACTTCATAACTTCCATAACTGTTTAACTCAAAACTTCAACTTTTTCAAGTTATTCAAGCTGATTTCGATTCCTTCCAATGGAGTACGTTTGAAGGCTTCTAATTCCACGATAAAATATTTTGCACCTGATAACTTGTTGTTAAATATTTGTTGAAAATTAATATCTCCTTCACCCACTTCAACACTAACATTTTTTATTGGATCATGATCCTTTACGTGGAAGTGCGTGAAACGACCTGGGTATTTTTTAAACCAATCACTTGGATTTTGTTTAGCATATTTTACCCAATATAAATCCATTTCAAAAGTGACTAAACCTTTATCAGTATTGTCTAAAAGGGTTTTATACATCGTTACACCATCGTATTCTTTGAATTCGAAATCGTGATTATGATAGCCAAATTTCATACCCATTGCCTTACAATGCTCTCCCGCTTTGTTAAACATTTCAGCCATAAATTTACCTTTTGAACGGTCTTCATCAGCCATATAAGGAGCAATGACGTACTTCTGACCAACTTTCTTAGCATCATCAGCCATTTTTTTGAAAGCATCTGAAAGTTGTCCGTTGGTATAATCCTTACTCGTAATCATACCATGAGCCGATGGCATTTTCAAACCATTATCCGCTAATAATTTGGCATATTCATCCGTTGGTACTCCAAAGAATTTACCATCCGCATAGCCAAAACCTTCTACTTGCTTATAGCCCATTTTAGCTACTTTTTCAAGTGTTCCTTTGGCATCTTTGTTCATGTCTTCTTTGACAGACCAAAGTTGCACACCAATATTTCGAGGCATCGGTTTTTTAGGTCCTGCCCATAATTCATTACTTAATAAAGAAAAACCAGCAGCGGCTAAGGCACCAGTTTTCAAAAAGTCTCTACGAGATTGTTGTTTGATTGACATTGATTTGGGATTGTATAATAGTTAACAATTTACTGATTTAATTCTCTTTCGATATTTTCTACAAATTCTACCGCCACTTCTTCAATAGCCGCAATTTGTTGATTGGTCAAAAGTTGAGAAAGTACCAAGTTTCTGATAGATTTTATCTTTTGAATTATCTCACCCTTTTCTATCCCTTTTTCTATCCCTTCTTCTATTCCTTCTTCTTTACCTTTTCCTTTTCCTTGTTGGTATCGAATGTCTGTTTCTAAATTATATACGATTGGCATGGTTTCTAAGTATTTGATGATTATTGATTGAAAATTACGCAAATTTGATAAAACTTCCAAAGTCATTTCTTATATCTCTCTCCTGTTTTTAATTACATCAATTGCCGTAAAAATGGCGTGCAACATCGAAGATTCCGAAGCCGTATTTTTTCCTGCAATGTCATACGCTGTTCCGTGGTCGGGTGAAGTGCGAACCGCCGAAAGCCCCGCCGTGAAATTTACGCCATTTTCAAAAGAAATATACTTGAAAGGAATCAATCCTTGGTCGTGGTACATCGCTAAAACGGCATCATAATGTTTAAATTGTGCCGCCCCAAAGAAGCCATCGGCAGGGAATGGTCCGAAAACTAAGTTGCCTTTCTTTTTAAATTGCTCCAAAACAGGCATAATCGTGGTCTTTTCTTCATCTCCCAAAAGTCCATCTTCACCTGCATGAGGATTGAGTCCCAAGACAGCAATTTTGGGTTTTTGAATACCAAAATCTTGTTTCAAAGAATTCAACATCAAGGTTAATTTCTGCGTAATTTTCTCTTGATTAATTGCCCCACGCACCTTTCCAAGCGGAATATGACCCGTTACGACTCCAACTCGTAAGACATCCGAAACTAAAAACATTAAGGATTCTTTCGCTTCCAATGCCTCCGTGAAAAACTCCGTATGCCCAGGGAATTTAAAGGTTTCCGATTGAATATTATGTTTGTTGATGGGTGCTGTAACAACCGCTTGAATTGCCCCAGATTTCAAATCTTCCGTAGCTTTTTGCAAACAAGCCAATGCACCTGCCCCTGCTTCTGGCGTAACTTTCCCAGGGGTAACTTCAGTTGCTTTATCATCAAAACAAGTGATAAGGTTTGTTACTTTATGATTGACTTGTTGGATAGAATTAATGTTATTCAACGTCCAATCTTTCAAATCTAAGGCTTTGCGGTAGAAGCCAAATACTCGTTGGGAGCCGTAAATGACGGGTGTACAATGTTGTAAGATTTTCTTATCGACAAGAGCTTTCAAGATAACTTCTGGTCCGATGCCATTATAATCGCCAAGGGTAATTCCTATGATTGGTTTTTGTTGTTCCACGTTTTAATTATTAGTAAATAGTTATTGGTTAATAGTTACTGGAAGTTCAATGTGGAAGTTTATAAATATATCACAGCAATTACATGAAGGATAACTAATAACCAATAACTGATAACCAGAAACTAAACACTTCTGCAATTTCATAAATAATGCTGAAACAAAAAAGGTTTGAGAAAATCCCAAACCTTTTTTGTTTTATGGTTGCATCAAATTATTACATCAATAATCGTTCTTGAATAATCAAATTAACCTTTTTGAGTATAAAAATAATTTTCTGCACGTCCTCTAATTCTGATGAATCAAATCCTTTACTAACAGTATATTGTTTTCCGTCTAAAACTGAGAAAAACCAAAATCTTCCTTGTACATAACAACCGTAGATTGGATTATTATCTATGTTTTTTGCCTGTCCAATCAACATTCCTCCTAACATTTGCCCAACGGGGTCGCCAGCATATTTTTTTTCTCTCTTATACTCATGTAGGAAGAAATAGGGTGTTTTAATCAGTTCGCCAATACCTTTTGAGAGCATCATATCTACTTTTGAACAAACAAATGCTCCATTAATTTCTGCTGAAATTTCTCGGTCATAATACGTCCTGATAGGCTTTTTAAATCTTGCCAAAAAGATAACAAAACTGATAAATTGCATTTTCAATTCCTCCTCATTCCAAGAGTCTGCGTTTTCAATTAATTCCGCTTGACATTCAAATAATAAGGCTGAGTCAGCCTCCGAAAGTTCACCCGTAGCATTCAAAAGTTCATCTAAAAGAGGAATTGGTTTGAAATTTCTTTCCAATCCAAAAGTATCTACCAAAATAGGCTCTGATAATTCGAGTGATTTTTGCTTTGCCATGATTTATATTTTTACAAATATACAAAAAATTAAACGCCCCGAAATTTGTTCCTAACTTTCGCAGTAATTTAAGAAAGTATCTCAAAAATTATAGACGACAACTGCTCCAAATCGGCTATTGACAGCATTAAATGAGCGAGCTAATTGACCCGTTCCTGCTTTAAATGAAGTACTTTGAGCAGCATCACCAGTTGAACTCATCACTGTTCCATCGGTATCAGCCCAAAGCATATTAGAGTATTCATATTCTAAACTAATCTTCATTTTTCCAGAATAAATATCAAAACGAGGGGCAATTCTTAACATATTATCAAATGACCTCGCATTATTGATTCCTCTTCCTAAAAAAGAAAGTGTGGCACCCAAAACGCTTGATTTATTGATAGGACTTGCTAAACCCATATTTTTTAAATATCCTACAAAAATAGCTGGTTGGTATTTTTTAGACTTTGTTACGGTCAATTCTCCCCAAAGATTGAATTGATTTTGAGGAACGTATTTCCAAGCACCTGAACTAACATCTCTGTATTCTACTAACCCGCCCAAACCTGCGTATTGCGTGTAGCTTTGTCCATAATTAGTGTATGCTTTGACAGTCAAATTCTTAGCAGTTAGTTTGGCGAATGCTAAGAAATTGATAGTGGAAAGATTTGTACTAATATTTCTGCTTACGTTGGGAAATCCTGTACCGCCATAAACGCCTGTATTTGGGTTTTGGGTATCTGTAATTCTTGGTCTAATCGTACTGCCTTCTATGCCAACCGTAACTAAGAATTTTTTGTTTTCAAATCCTAATTGTGTGGCAAAAGAAGGTAATCCTGCGTATTTTGCGGCATCCACACCTGTGCCTGACTGAAAAGCACCCGCTGGACTAAAACCAGCAATATCATAACCAAAGAGCATTCCCATTAATGAAATATCAGAGGACAACTTTTGAGTTAACCGTACCTGAGGGACAAATCCAAATGGATTATAAGGAATACCGGTGCTAAATGCTGTTGTGGCAGGAAAGCACTTGGGAATAAAATTAGAAATCCAGTATTGTCCAACGAGTAGTTGGGTTTTTTCCCAGTCTAATGACACATAAGCATGGCGTAAACGAAGTAAATTTTCTGTACCTCCGCCCGATGTTCCTGCTACTCCATTGCTGATTCCAAAGAAATCTGTTTCTAACATTCCACTTGCCTTTGCTCCAAAAGCCGTAACACCTGCAAATTTTACGCCCAAACGAGTTATTATGGCAGAAAAACCTAATTGAGAAATGGCATTATTGTCATCATTCAAATTATTTATTAAGGTTGTTCCCGTAGCATCTTTGGTGGGTAAGTTTGTTGCATCAAGTGGATAAATAGATAATGCTCCATCTCTTAAATCAAGGTTTTTCCTGCTATTAAGGAAAACATCATTCCTCACAAAGCCAAATATCGTTATCTTTTGTTCAGCGACTGGGGCTGGCGTTGTGCTTGTAGTCGGTGTAGTGGTAGCAGGTGCTGTTTGTGCTATACTTGCAGTGCTTATTACGACAAGACCAAATAACGCAGTAATTATTTTTTTCATTGTTTTTTATTTATTAATAGTGAAATTTTGATTATAAATGTTTTCGGGTTCAAGATTTCCCTGCTCCCAAATATGCTTTTCTAACTTCTGGGTTGATTAATAGGTCTTTACCTGTACCTGTCAGACTGATATTTCCTTGTTCTACTACGTAGGCACGGTCTGCCACCTCCAAAGCTCTGTATGCTAATTGTTCCACCAAAAAGATAGTCATGTCGCCCCGTTTTTTAATATTGTTGATTAACTTAAAGACTTCATCAATAATCACGGGAGCAAGACCCATTGAAGGCTCATCAAGCAATAGTAGTTTGGGTTTTGAAACCAATGCTCTTCCCAGAGCCAACATTTGTTGTTCGCCACCCGATAGAGTACCTGACTGTTGCTTTTCTCGTTCTTTGAGTCTCGGAAAAATACTATAGATTTCATCTATGTCGATCATCACTTGTTTCCTTTCTCCTTTTCTGATGCGTAAATAAGCTCCTAAAAGAAGGTTATCTTTAACTGACATTGAAGCAAATACTTTTCGGCCTTCGGGCACATGAGAAATATTTAATGCTGCTATTTGATGAGCTGGAATTTTACAGATAGATTTTCCATTCAAAAGAATATCGCCAGAAGCGGGGCTAAGTAATCCTGAAATAGTATTCATCGTGGTTGTTTTTCCTGCTCCGTTGCTGCCAATCACAGCAACCAATTCGCCTTCTTCAATCTCCAAAGAGATGCCTTTCAGTGCTGCCACTTTTCCGTAATTGACTACCAAGTCTTTTATTTCGAGTATTTTCATTGTTAATTCTTTTATCTTAGTGAAAGGAAGTTCCGTGAGTACCCAAGTATGCAGTAATCACGCTTGGATTATTTTGGATTTGATTGGGTGTGCCTTCGGCAATTTTTTTACCGAAATCCAATACCGTTACTTCATCCGAAACCGCCATAACCATATCCATGTGATGCTCGATAAGTAATACTGAGATACCTGACTTCTTGATTTTGTGAATCAATACATTGATTTTTTCAATTTCACCTGCTGTTAATCCAGCTGCTGGTTCGTCTAATAAAAGTAAACTTGGATTAGATGCCAAAGCCCGAGCAATTTCAAGCAAACGTGCTTGTCCATACGATAAGTTTTTGGCTTCTGTAAAAGCAATGTCTTCCAATCCGACAAACTGCAACCATGCAAATGCTTTAGTTTCTACTTCTTTTTCTTCTTTTCGGGCTTGGGGTAAATTGAAGCAAATAGAAAACAGATTAGAAGTAAACGAATTATGCATACCCACCATCACATTTTGTAGGGCTGTCATATCGCTGAATAATTGCAGATTTTGAAAGGTACGAGCAATGCCAAGTTTGGCTCTTTTATAGGTTGATTCACCAATAATTGATTTGCCAAAAAGCTGAACCGTTCCACCCGCAGGAGGGTAAATGCCCGTTAATAAATTGACTGTAGTACTTTTACCGCTACCATTTGGTCCAATTAATCCATGAACAGTTCCCTTTTTGATACTCATATTCAACTCATTTACAGCAACTAATCCACCAAAACGCATGGTTAAATCTTTGAGTTGAATGGCTACTTGGTCATTGTTTTCTATTAAATTATCAAACAAGTTCGTTGTTGATGCTCTTTCAATCAAGTCTTCGATATAATGGCTATCTTTCTTTTTGGCAAAACGCTTTTTGATAAGATTGATAAAACCTGCCAAGCCTTTTGGCATGAAAAACAAGACCAATAGCAAAGAAAATCCAAAAATAATTAATCGATAGTCATTGAATTTTGTAAATAAATCAGGGAAGATAACCATGACACTTGCCCCCAGAATATTTCCTAAAATAGACTGAACTCCACCCACAATTAGAGCAATAAGAAACTCGACCGAGAAATTATAAGAGAAAGTATTGGGAGCAACGTAAGCATCTAATTGCGAGAAAAATCCACCCGCCAAGCCCGCAATACCTGCAGAAATGACAAAAGCCCAAATCTTGTAATACGACTTAGAAATACCACAAGACGAAGCGGCAACTTCGCTGTATTTGATGGCTTCAAAGGCACGACCCCAGTAGCTTTTTGTAAGGTTACGAATCACGTACATGACCAGCACCAAGAAAGGATAAACCACATAAAGATATTTGCTTCCATCCAATTTTATTCCAAAGACTTCGAGCGATTCCAAAGAAATACCTTTTGTGCCGTTGGTAAGGTATTCTTGTTCATTGATAATGGTGTAAATCAATAAACCATAGGCAATAGTAACAACAGCCAAGTAAGGGCCGCTTAACCTAAGAGCAGGGAAACCCAAAATAAAGCCTGCCAAGGCGGTTAGCAAAACACCGATAATCAAGGCAACAAAAAATGGCAAGTGTGGAAACCACGTCATGCTACTATCAGAATTTAACGTTTGGGTAGATGTCAAAATACCCACCGTATAAGCCCCAATAGCAAAAAAACCAGCATGACCAATAGATACATCGCCAATATAACCCACAATCAAATCCAAAGATGCTACCAGCATGGCATAGATAATGATTCGGCAAAGAATTCCTTGTATATAGTACGGATTATCGACCATTTGGGGTAATAAAAATGGCAATAAAAGTAAGATTCCGTAAATGATTTTTTTCATTTGACAAACTTGTTATTGAAGGAGATGATTAGATGACAATTATACTTTTTTGATAACTTTTTTTCCGAAAATTCCAGAGGGCAAAAAAAGCAAGACCAAAATCAAAATCAAGAAGCCTGGGGCATCTTTGTAACCAGTCGAAATATAACGAGCCGTAAAAGCCTCGGAAAGCCCGATAATTAAACCTCCCAACAACACGCCATAACCCGATTCTAAACCTCCGATAATTGAAACAGCATAAGCCTTGACACCCAAAACCGTTCCCATTGTTGCACCAACCATCGTAATGGGAGCAACCAAAACACCAGCCAAGCACGCAATTACAGAACTCAACAAAAATGAAAATAGAATAACAAATTGTTGATTGATACCCATTAAACTTGCCGTGTGTTTATCTTCACTCACTGCCACGATGGCTTTGCCAAAAATGGTGTATTTCTTAAAACTTTCAACGGCAACCACAATACAGATTGCCACGATGATAATTAAAATTTCTTGTGGCAAAACACCAATACCCATCACCCGTATAGGAGCGTTACCAAGGGGAGAGTCAAATCTAAAATCATCAGTACTCCAAAACACTTCAACCATGTTTTTGAGGATAATACCAAAAGCCAAGGTTGCCAAAATCCAAGCATAATTGGATTTTGATTTGAGCGACGGCTCGATGGAGGTTTTGTATAAAATTAGCCCCATAACCAAGCCCACAAAAACTACTGCCATGACCATTGCCAAAAACGGTAACTGATTATTGATAAACAAAATCAAGCCTACCACACCTCCCAGCATTAAGAAATTTCCGTGAGAAAAGTTAAAACTTCTGGAAGTTGAAAAGGTAATATTATAACCAAAAGCCACCAACGAATAAATCATTCCTTGGGCAATACCACTAATAAGTAGTTGTACAGATTGTTCCATTTAATTCAATTTTAAGCTCCCAAACAGCAATATATTCTATTGCTCAATCAGGTTTTATACTAACAATTTACCTATTGATAAACCCATGGCATAACTGATTGTAACCGCTTCTCTATCAGAGGTTTACGAACCAAGTCATGCCATGAATAAAATATCTCAATATTTAAAAGATTGCTTAACGATTCTCCAAATACGGTTGTCCAACAATTCTTTAAATTTTCAATTTATTTGTTTGGAGGCACAACTACGCCATCTTTCACTACACCCATGATGATGTTCACTTCATGAATAGCTTCGTGGTCTGTTGCCGAAAATGGTTTTTTGTAAGTTCCAGTTACGCCAGTATATCCTTTTTTAAAGTTTTCCAAAGCTGCTTTTACTTTTGGACCGTCGGTAGAACCAGCTTGTTCGATTGCCATTTTCATCAAATACATGGAGTCATATCCTTGGGCAGCAGCCACAGCGACAGGAATATTTTTTTCTTTATACGTTGCTTTGTAGGCTGCAATAAATTTTGAGCCTTTACTACTTTTCATGCCATTTTCGATAAAAGTTTGGGGCATTATAGCACCATTACCATTTTTCCCTGCATTGTTGATAAAGTTGCTCATTGACAGTGTCCACCCACCAACTATTGGTACTTTCCAAGCAATTTTTTCAAGATTGTTTGCCACCGCTGCCAACTCTGGTCCAATACCGTAAACCAATAAAACATCAGCACCTGCACTTTTTGCTTCCTGTAACTGTGCGGTCATGTCGGTATCTTTCAATTTGAATTTACCCACCGAAACAGGTTTAATTCCTCTTTTCGCCAAAGCTGCCTCTAATTTTGCACGTCCACCTTGTCCATAATTGGTGTCATCACACAACAAGGCTGGTTTCTTGAATTTTCTTTTTTGCATTGCTTCACGAACAATCATTTCGGATTGAACATAATCATTGGCAGCAATTCTGAAAATGTAGTTGTCAGGATTAGTGGCAAACAAATCATTTACTTTTGCCCCTGCTGATACATTGATAATTTGAGGAATCTTTCTCTCATTAGAATACTTCGTTGAAGCATCTGCAACCCCCGTGTTTACAGGACCTAAAATTCCAGAAACATCTTCCTTAAATAATAATTCTTGCATAATTTGACCACCACGCTCGTTCTTGGCTTCGTCGTCCCGTTCCACTAATTCAATCTTTCTTCCGAGAACACCACCCGCAGTATTAATTTCGATGACGGCCAAACGAACACCGTTTCTCATTGAAAGCCCCATTGGTGCAGAACCGCCAGAAAAAGGACCATATACGCCAATTTTTATTGGGTCTTCTCCCATGAATGTGAAAGAAGATACCGTTGTAACGAGAACCATTCCCATTAACTTGATTAATAAGTTTTTTTTCATTTTTGAAATAATTAAGATAAAGATTATTTAATAGTTTTGCCTATCAAAGTATTGCTTGTAACTTTAATAAGTCAAAACTAATAGAACAAAACAAAGAAAAAATAGAATATAATACGAACACCTCTATTTTTGGGATAGAACATTTTGTTAAAATAAGAAATAGTTTTAGATTGCTCTTATCCTGATATTACCCTTGTTCATCTATTAAAAGAGGTTGTTTATCCATTTTCATTGGTATTTTTTTCAGAAAAAATTGTATTTACGTAAAATTCTATCCCAAAATCTATTCTTTTGATGGAAGACTCAAAAACTGACTCACGATTCAGTTATCCCGCAATGCAAATGCACTTTGCCTTTTGGGCGGCTATGGCATTGATTCAAGCATTTGGATATAGTATTTGGAAACAAAAAAACAATAATGATAGCTTAATTTTAACTGTTATAAGTTTAGTTTGTAATCCTGTATTTGCCTATATCCATCTTTATTGGATATTCCCGAAACTATTTTTACCTCGAAACAACCGTCAACAAGCATCCTTGAATTACGTTTTTTATATTTTTTCACTGCTTTTTTTGGGTTTGGCTAATGGCTTTGTTTTTGAATGTATGGCGAAAGTTTTTTTTTGGGACGGTATCATCTCCTTATCAGTTAGACAAAAGGAGTTGCTAACTTCTGCGTGGAACTTTCCGAACGGCATTTTTTCAATGGTCATGCTCACAGGACTTTTTTATACATCAAGGTGGTATCAAACCAGTAAATTGCTTGAAACTGCCAATACTAATTTGACTGTTCAAAACCAAACGCTGGAAATAGAAACACGACTAATAGAGAAGGATTACAGATTTCTACAAATGAAGCAAGAAAAAGAATTATATGAGTTTTATGCCCTGCGGTGGCGAATAAATCCGCATTTTTTGCTCGGCGAGCTAAACAATTTATATAATATTTTGCAACTCAAAGAGCTGACAATGGCAATAGATATTACCGAAAAGCTGTCAGAATTGATGCGATATATTCTTTATAAATGTGATAAAGATAAAGTGTTACTGATAGAGGAAGTACAATTTTTAATGGATTATATTACCTTAAAAAAGCTCAAATATGACGAAAGTGATAATTTGAAAATTGATTGGGAAATTGAAGATTTTGACGAAACTTTAACAATAGCCCCCATGATTTTGATTGTCTTTGTTGAAAATGCTTTCAAACACGGCATTGAACGTTGCCTTGACCAGCGATGGGCAAAAATCAAATTATCGGTTGATAAAGACACCCTGATAATGAACATTAGCAATAAACAACCCACCAAACACGAAGAAACCTATCAACAACCTGAACATATTGGCATTCTAAATGTACGAAAACGTTTGAAATTGGTCTATGAAAACAAACATCAATTATTACTAAATAGCGACAACGATATTTTTGTTGTTCAGCTAAAAATACAGATTCGCTAAAAGTTAAGAATATGACACAAAAATTAAAATGCTTGATAGTAGAAGACGAAAAACCTGCCCAAAAAGTCTTGAAAAAACTGATTGAAGAACACCCCAACTTAACTTTTGAAGGTGTTTGTGATAATGCCATTGAAGCAAGCAAACTTTTAGACTTACAAAAAATAGACGTGATGTTTTTAGATGTCGAACTAAAAGGTAGTATTGATGGATTAGATTTTTTGAGAATTCGTAAAAACTATATTCCCTATGTAATTGTAACCACGGTTCGGTCTGAAAGGGCAATCGAAGGCTTTGAGCTGGACGTTACTCATTTTGTGGAAAAGCCATTGACACAAGAAAAATTTAATAGGGCAGTTCAGAAAGTATTGAATACTGCGAATATTTCTGTTGAAATTCCTATCCCAAAAAAAACAGATGAGGTTATTCTTCAACATATATTGATAAAAATAGTAAATTCCAGAAACGAAAGTCTAACAAAAAAATTATTATATGATGATATTGTTTATGCCGAAACGGATGTCAATAAAAAGGGTTTTTTAAAAATCTGGATAGTGCCAAACAATCAGTGTTTTGTTACTTCATCTTATATTTTAGATGATTTTGAAGCAAAATCGCCATTAATGCGAATACATAGATCTTATGTTATTAATACCAATTATATTGATTCGGTAAGCCGAGTTGATAAATATTTATATCTGAAAAATGGTGTAAAAGTAGATATTGGAGAAAAATACATCAATAATTTAAAGGCTTTCTTTGACCAACATTAATCTACATAATCCAAAGACTTATCGTAAGTTTCGGGTAACAAATAAGCAGATACAATAGCAATCAATAATGATATGATGGCAACGTAAAAAGCATTTTTTAACAGGTTTGAACCCAAACTGAAAGTTGCCCACGTAAAAATCCATAAAGCAGCACGAACAAAATTAGTAGCAGTAACGGTTACTGTTGCTCTAATATTTGTACCGAATTGTTCGGCTGCAACACTCACAAAGACAATCCAAAAACCAATACCAATGCCCATTAAAAATATTTTAAAATAAAACAACGGAAGACTCATGTTACCTGAATTAAGATAAAAGAGCACAGCTAAAGTCAGGAAAATGTGAAAAATGATGAGAGCTTTTCGCCGACTTTTCAAGAATTCTGATAAAATTCCGCATAGAAAGTTACCTATGGACATACCTGCATAACAAAAAACAATGGCCAATCCTGCATCCTGAGGGGCGTTTTTCATGCCGAACTGTTGCGTAAACTGTGGTGCAAGGTTTACTAAAATACCAATAACAAACCACGTTGGCACACCAATTAAGATACATTTTAGGTATTTCGAAGATTTTTGTTGGTCTTCAAAAAGCATAAGAAATGATCCCATTTTCACTTTTTTTGAAAGGAGGGTTTCTTCAAACATGGCACTTTCCATTACGGCAACTCTCAAAATAACTAAGCCCAAACCCAAAGCCCCACCAATAAAATAAGAAGTTCTCCAGCCATGTTCTTGATTGACCAAGTAAGCAGCAATCGCTCCCCAGAAACCTACGGTTGCTACAATTAAAGTACCAAATCCTCGGTTTTTCTTGGACATAATTTCACAAATAAGTGCAACACCTACACCTAATTCTCCCGCCAAACCCACACCAGCCAAAAACCGTAATAACTGATAATGCCAGATTTGACTTACAAAGCCATTGGCAAATGTGGCAAATGAATAAATAATGATAGAAACAAAAAGCACCCAAAGCCGTCCTCGTTTATCGCCCATAATTCCCCAGAAGATACCTCCAAAAAGAGTTCCTAACATCTGCAACTGTAACAAAAACTGACCCTCTTTAAGTAAATTATTTTGAGGAACACCAATGTCCCGTAAACTTTGTTCTTTGACAATAGTAAAAAGAAGTAAGTCATAAATATCTACAAAATACCCAAGTGAAACTAAAATAATACTTAGTAAAACAATACTTTGTTGCCTATTTTTCATATATTTTTGTTCTGAAAGTAAAAAACTAATTTTTACACTTTCTGTTTAAAATGCCTTTTTTGATTATCATTTGGATTTTTGAGCCATAGCGGAGCAATTCGCAAGGGTCATTGAGGTTAGCTAAGTTTTTTGATTGGCAAAACCGTTGATAAAAATCGTGTACGACCAAAATATTTTTTGGGCTTGAATATAAAAATAATATTTCATGCAAAAGTACAAAAAATAATAAATATTCTCATAAGAAATATCGCATCTTCGCAGATTTTAATTTTTTGATGATAGTTGGAAATTACGCCCATGTCAGTAACTTCGTAGAAGCACTAATGCAGTATAAAAAAACCATGTATTTCGGTGAATTTTGAATTGCCGAAGCGGACGAAATATGAGATACTGTGCTACTATTCAAAATTTTCAGCTTTCAGTTACAGGCTTTTAGCTGTAAACTGGCGGCTTTTAACAAATTTTTTAACTAATCAGCCCTATTTTGATTTATTTGCAGGGAAAAATTAGTTTACCCATTCTTGATCAAAGTAATTAAACTAAAAAATGGCACTATCTTACGTTCAAAAAATCAACAGTATTCTCATCGCCAACCGTGGCGAAATTGCTATCCGAATCATGCGTGCGGCTTCCGAATTAGGCATTCGCACGGTGGCGGTTTATACCTTTGAAGACCGTTATTCTCTCCACCGTTATAAAGCCGATGAAGCTTACCAAATCGGTAAAGATGATGAGCCGTTAAAACCCTATTTAGACATTGAGGGACTCATAAAACTTTGTAAAGAAAAGAAAATTGATGCCATTCACCCGGGTTATGGTTTCCTTTCTGAAAACGTTGGATTGGTTCGTCGTTGTCGTGAGGAAGGTATCAAATTTATTGGACCTTCGCCTGAATCAATGGATGCCTTGGGCGATAAAGTAGCCGCAAAAGTGGTTGCTCGCAAGGCAAATGTTCCGATGATTGAAGACTCGAAAGAGGAATTAATTAATGCAGATGTGGCTTTGAGTGAAGCTAAGAAAATTGGTTTCCCTGTCATGGTAAAAGCCGCTGCTGGTGGTGGTGGACGTGGTATGCGAGTTGTTCGTGAAGAAGAAGCTTTTGAAAAAGCCTTCAACGAAGCAAAAAATGAAGCAAAAAATGCTTTTGGTGATGATACTATTTTTATCGAAAAATTCATCGACCAACCAAAACACATTGAGGTTCAATTATTGGGCGATCAACACGGCAATTTAGTTCACCTTTACGAGCGTGATTGTTCGGTACAAAGACGTTTCCAGAAGGTTGTAGAAATTGCTCCTTCTTTTGGATTAAAGGAAGAAACTCGTCAGAAGCTATATGCGTATGCTTTGGCGATTGGGAAAGCGGTTGATTATTATTGTGCAGGAACGGTTGAGTTTTTGGTGGATAAAGACGAAAACATTTTCTTTATCGAAGTGAATCCTCGGGTACAGGTGGAACACACGATCACTGAGGAAGTTACGGGTGTGGACATCGTGCGGACGCAGATTCTGATTGCCATGAATTATAAACTTTCGGACAACGGAATCTATATCCTAAAACAGGAAGATATCCCGCTAAATGGTTACGCCATTCAATGTAGAATCACAACCGAAGACCCTGCCAATGGCTTCAAACCTGACTTCGGGACAATTATTGCGTACCGAAATGCCGCAGGTTTTGGCATTCGTTTGGATGAAGGTTCGTCTTATCCAGGCGTAAAAATTTCGCCTTATTTCGATTCAATGTTGGTGAAAGTTTCGGCTCGTGGTCGTACTTTGAAAGGAGCTTCGCAACGCCTTGCTCGTGCCTTGACGGAATTCCGTATTCGTGGCGTAAAAACCAACATTCCTTTCTTGAAAAATGTAATTGCTCACCCCATTTTTCAACAAGGAAAATGTGTGGTACAATTCATCGACGGACACCCAGAATTATTTAATTTTACCACTTCTCGTGACCGTTCGACCAAGGTGCTTCGCTATTTGGGCGACGTAGTTGTCAACGGAAATCCTGATGTAAAAGTAAAATTAGACAGAAGTTTCAGAACACCCGTTATTCCTGCTTTTGATACTTTCGGGGAACATCCGTTCGGGGAATCTCCAAAAGGCAATAAACAGCTTTTGGACTCAATGGGAGCAGAAAAATTCTCTCAGTACATCAAAGAACAAAAGCAAATTCTTTATACCGATACCACTTTTAGAGACGGACATCAGTCATTACTCGCAACCCGTGTGCGTACCAAAGACATGATGGCAGTTGCTGAAAGTTACGCTAAAAACTTCCCACAATTATTTTCGATGGAAGTTTGGGGTGGAGCCACGTTTGACGTAGCGATGCGTTTCTTGAACGAATCTCCGTGGAAACGTCTTCAAGAATTCCGTGAAGCGATGCCAAATATGCTTTTGCAAATGCTTTTCAGAGGTTCAAATGCGGTTGGTTATTCAGCCTATCCAGATAATTTGATTGAGAAATTCGTAGAAAAATCAGCCGAATCGGGGATTGATGTATTCAGAATTTTTGACTCATTAAACTGGGTTGAAGCGATGAAAGTTTCCATCAGAGCCGTTCGTGAGCGGACAAATGCCATTGCGGAGGCTTCAATTTGTTACACGGGTGATGTTTTTACGAATGAAAAATATTCGTTGCAATATTACTTAGACATGGCCCGTGCTTTGGAAGATGAAGGTGCTAACATCTTGTGTATCAAAGATATGGCTGGACTTTTACGTCCGTATCAAGCCAACCTTTTAGTGACTGAATTACGCCAAGCATTATCAATTCCAGTACATTTACACACGCACGATACTTCATCCATTCAAGCGGCAACGTATTTGAAAGCCATTGAAGCGGGCGTTGATATTATTGACTGTTCTTTGGGGGCAATGTCAGGTTTGACGGCTCAACCAAACTTCAATTCTATAGTGGCAATGATGCAAGGACACGAGCGTGAATGTGCAATGGATTTGCCATTATTAAATCAATATTCAAACTATTGGGAAGATGTCCGTCAGATGTATTATCCGTTTGAATCGGAATTAAAAGCGGGTACGGCTGAGGTCTATGACAACGAAATTCCAGGCGGACAATACACCAATTTACGGGGTCAAGCGATTGCCTTGGGCGTGGGTGATAAATTTGAATTAATGAAGCATAACTACCACGAAGCCAACAAGTTATTTGGTGACATCGTGAAAGTTACGCCTTCGTCGAAAGTGGTGGGTGATATGGCCATTTTTATGACTGCCAATTCATTAACCGCCGAAGACGTATATGCTCGTGGGGCAACGCTTTCGTTTCCAGAATCGGTAAAAGACTTCTTCAAAGGTGGTTTGGGTCAGCCTTACGGTGGTTTCCCGAAACAATTGCAAGAAATTATCTTGAAAGGTGAAACGGCGATGACAACTCGCCCGAATGATTCGATTTTACCGATTGATTTTGAGCAAGATTTTGCTGATTTCCAAACAAAATTCCCAGAAAATGAGCAAGGAGAATTGGATTATCTTTCGTACAAAATGTACCCGAAAGTGTATGAAGATTATTACAAAAACCAACAACTTTACGGTGAAGTTTCCTTGATTCCAACACCCGCATTTTTGTACGGTTTGAAACCAGACGAAGAGATTTTGATTAACATTGACGAAGGTAAAACCATCATTGTCAAATACTTAAATCAATCTGAACCCGACGAATCAGGTTTAAGAAATATCACTTTTGAATTGAACGGACAAGCTCGCAGAATCAAGGTTTTGGACAGAACCATCAAGATTGTGAAAGCCCAACACGTGAAGGCAAGCACCAAAGGCGATATTGGCGCTCCGTTACAAGGGCGTTTGAGTAGAGTTTTGGTAAAAGCGGGCGACCAAATCAAGAAAAATGCACCGTTATACATCATTGAAGCCATGAAAATGGAATCAATTGTATCATCGCCTTACGAAGGAATTGTGGGCAGAGTTGTGCTAACGGAGGGAACGGTAGTGGAGCAAGAAGACTTAGTTTTGACGGTTGAAGAAGCGAAATTACCCGAGCCTGACAAGAATGAATACCTTTTTGTATATGGAACATTACGGAAAGAAGCGGGCAACGAGTTGCACAAATTCATCGAAAAAAATTCAGAATTTGTAGGCATGGCAGAGGCACAAGGTAAATTATTCATGATTGAAGAAGAAGGCTATCCAGCTTTCGTAACGACTGATAGTCAGGCAGATAAGACGGTTGGAGAATTATATAAATTAACCAGCCCAATCAAATTATTAGCGATTTTAGACGAATACGAAGAATACTTTGCCAGCGATAACGTAAACAGCGTCTTCATCAGAAATACGATTGACGTAAATTTTGAAGGACAAAAAGTAGAGTCTTACGCCTACGAATTTAATCGTTCTGTGGAGGGGTTGAAGGAGATTTTGAGCGGGGATTTTATGGAGAGATAAGTACCATTATTTTCCAAAACCATAAAAAAGGTTGAATGAAGGAATATAATTCTTCATTCAACCTTTTTAGATTAAGAAAAGTAGTAATTTAAAAGCCAAATAATATTTGGAAATTCTTGAAAGAATTTATAGTTTTATGAACGTAATACTCAACAATGTAAAAAGTACGACAAAAAATAAGTACGACAAAAATAGTACAACGAATAATTGGCAAAGTGCCAAACTATACGGAAAGTACGACAAAACTTTCGTATATTAGAGAGTTGGCAGAAATGTTACTACGAAAATTCAGCGAACAGTTTTACAGCGTTGGGACGACTTTTGAGAATTTATTTTGTCGCTTCGTGGGACAATTTTTCTCAACTTCGGACGACTTTTGAGAATTTATTTTGTCGCTTCGTGGGACAATTTTTCTCAACTTCGGACGACTTTTGAGAATTGATTTTATCGCTTCGTTTGACAGTTTTTCTCAACTTCGAACGACTTTTGAGAATTGATTTTATCACTTCGTTTGATAGTTTTCTCAACTTCGGACGACTTTTAAGAATTTATTTTGTCGCTTCGTGGGACAAATTTTCTCAACTTCGGACGACTTTTGAGAATTGATTTTATCGCTTCGTTTGACAGTTGTTGCGATATCGGACGACTTTTGAGAATTGGTTTTGTTGCTTCGTTTGACATTTTTTTTGTGACATCGGACGACTTTTGAAAATTAGTTTTGTTGCTTCGTTTGACAGTTTCTTTGCAACTTTGGACGACTTTTGACGGACAGTTTTTCGCCCGAGGACGCATTATCGGACGACAAAAACACTTCTGCCAACATAGTATTTATGAAAAAGGAGGCGGACGTAAATAGTTGAACATCAGTAAATTAATCAACATTTGTACCAGCGGACGGAATACTATTAAGCAGTTGGAAGTTACTCAACTTTGGAACAAAACCCAGCACCAGTTACGGGCGGACGAGTTCCAAATTCCCCCAACCTCGCCAATACTTTTTCGTTAGCGGTCAGCTTAAAACATCACCACAATTAGCAAACAGCTTAAAATTCATAAAATGAAAAAAATAATTTTTACATTCCTTGCTATAATGAGTCTCACAATTTGCGCTTCTGCACAGCAAATTTCTTTGTATGATAGTGAAGGAGAAGCACAGGCTTATATAGATTATGATGAAGAAGCAACAATTTTTTTGTGGGACGGTACACTAACTGCATTTTTAGAAAAGGACGGAGATGATATTTGCGTCTTTGGCTTCAATGGAAACTTTTTAGGATGGTACGAAAAAGGTATTATTTATAATAAGAACGGCTATGCTGTGGGAGCAAAGGAAGGTGCCGTAAACATGATTACAAGAGTAGAAAGGATTAAAAGTATTCAACAAATAACTCCGATACGTCCGATAACTCCCATTACTCCAATACAACCGATACTAAAAAGTAGTTGGAGTAAGACGTCATTGACAGATTTTTTATATTTTGGAACTAAATAAATAATAATCTATTTCCTCGGCTGGTAGAACCACTCCGTCCCCGTTGTGCCGTTGATTTCTATGACAAAACCAAGGAAAAATTCACGGAATTTTCATATTTTTCTTTTCTTTGAACAACTGACATAACACGGTGCAAAAGTTT